>CAJGCL010000047.1 GCA_904501675.1 Clostridiaceae bacterium | reverse complement strand
TGACTGATACAATCATTGCAGATAAGGTTTATATGGAACCGTTGACTCTCGAATATGTGGCTAAGATTATCCGTCACGAGCGTCCGGATGCTATCATCCCTGGTATCGGCGGTCAGACAGGTCTTAACCTTGCAATGCAGCTTGAGAAAAAAGGCGTTCTTAAAGAATGTGAAGTTAAGCTTCTCGGTACCTCAAGTGCTTCTATCGAGCGCGCAGAAGACCGTGAATTGTTCAAAGAGCTTTGCGAATCTATCGGCGAGCCTGTTATTCCTTCAGAAATTACTTACTCATTAGAAGAAGCTAAAGAAGCAGCAAATCGTATTGGTTATCCTGTTGTTGTTCGTCCTGCTTTCACCCTTGGCGGTACAGGCGGCGGCTTCGCTTATAATGAAGAAGAGCTTATTGAAATCGGTACAAATGCTTTCAAGCTTTCTCCTGTTTCTCAGGCTCTTATTGAAAAGAGTGTTAAAGGTTATAAGGAAATTGAGTTTGAGGTTATGCGCGACTCGAACGACCATGCTATCACTATCTGTGGTATGGAAAATATTGACCCTGTAGGCGTTCATACAGGCGACTCTTGTGTTGTAGCTCCTATTATGACACTTTCAAAAGAAGATGAGAAGATGCTTAACGATTCAGCTATCAAACTCATCAAGGAGCTTAAAATTGAAGGCGGCTGTAATGTTCAGTTTGCTCTTAATCCTCATACTTCAGAGTATTATCTTATTGAGGTTAACCCACGAGTTTCCCGTTCTTCTGCTCTTGCATCAAAGGCTTCAGGTTATCCTATTGCCCGCGTTACTGCAAAAATTGCTGTTGGTATGGCTCTTGAGGAGATTCAGATTGCTAACACAAACGCTGCTTTTGAGCCAAAGCTTGACTACGTTATTGCTAAATTGCCACGCTTCCCATTCGATAAATTCGCTTCAGCTACCAACAAACTCGGTACTCAGATGAAGGCTACAGGTGAGGTTATGGGTATCGGCTCTAACCTTGAAGAAGCTCTTCTTAAGGGTATCCGTTCACTTGAAATCGGTGCTAACCATATGTACCTTTCCAAGTTTGACAATATGAGTGTTGAGGAGCTCCTTGAATATATTTCAGAGTTCCGTTCAGATAATATCTTTGCTATCGCTGAGCTTATCTATCATGGTGTTTCTCTTGAGAAAATTCATGAAATTACAATGATTACTCCATACTTCCTTGAAGCAATAAAAAACATCATTGATATGGAAGAAAAGCTCCGTGTTAATAAGGATGCTGATACTCTCGTTGCTGCAAAGAAGATGGGCTTCAGCGACAAATACATCGCTCGTCTTTGGAAATGTAATGAGATTGATGTTTACAATATGCGTAAAGAAAATAATCTCTTCCCTGTATTCAAGATGGTTGATACCTGCCATACAAACGCATATATTCCTTACTTCTATTCTTCATACACAGGCGAAAACACATCACGCCTTACTGATAAGAAAAAGATTATCGTTCTCGGTGCGGGTCCTATCCGTATCGGTCAGGGCGTTGAGTTTGACTACTCAACAGTTCACGCTGTTATGACAATTAAGAACGCAGGCTACGAGGCTATTATTATCAATAATAACCCAGAAACAGTTTCTACAGACTATACAACTGCAGACAAGCTCTACTTTGAGCCACTCACTCCGGAAGATGTTATGAACATCGTTGAGTTTGAAAAGCCTGAAGGTGTTGTTGCATCTCTTGGTGGTCAGACAGCTATCAACCTTGCGCAGCCACTTCACGACCGTGGCGTTAAGATTATCGGTACAGATTGCGCTGCTATTGACCGCGCTGAAGATCGTAACGCATTCGAAAATCTTCTTAATGAATTGGATATTCCTCGTGCAAAGGGTAAGGCTGTTACAAAGCTTGAGGATGGTATCGCTGCAGCTGCTGAAATCGGTTATCCTGTTCTTGTTCGTCCTTCATTTGTTCTTGGTGGTCGTGCTATGCAGATTGTTGCTAACGAAGAGCAGCTTCGTCATTACCTCAGAACAGCCGTTGAAATTGATGAGGACAAGCCTGTTCTTGTTGATAAATATATTCAGGGTAAAGAGGTTGAGGTTGACGCTATCTGCGACGGCAGAGATGTTTTCGTGCCTGGTATTATGGAGCTTGTTGAAAAGACAGGTGTTCACTCAGGCGACTCAATCAGCGTTTATCCATCATTCAGTATTTCAAATAAAGTTAAAGGCATCATTCTTCAGTACGCAAAGAAGCTTGGTCTTGGTATAGGCATTGTAGGTCTTTACAACATTCAGTTCATTGTTGATGAAAAAGAAGATGTTTATATTATTGAGGTTAACCCACGTTCATCAAGAACAGTTCCGTTCCTTTCAAAGGCAACCGGATATTCTCTTGCAGATATTGCAACTGAGGTTATTATGGGTAAGAGCCTTAAAGAGCAGGGTATCTTTGATATCTATCCTCAGGAAAAGAACCGTTGGTACGTAAAGGTTCCTGTATTCTCGTTCAATAAAATCCGTGGTCTTGATGCTTATCTTTCACCTGAAATGAAATCAACAGGTGAAGCAATCGGTTATGATAACAAGCTTAACAGGGCTCTTTATAAAGCTCTTCAGGCATCAGGTATGCACCTTCAGAACTATGGTACAGTATTTGCAACAATTGCAGATAACGATAAAGAAGAAGCCCTTCCTCTTATCCGCCGCTTCTACAACCTTGGCTTCAACATTCAGGCAACTGAAGGTACAGCTAACTACCTTAAAAAGCACGGCATAAGAACTCATGTTCTCAAAAAGCTTTCAGAGGGTAGCGATGAGGTTGCAGATGCTCTTCGTCAGGGACATATTGCGTACGTTATTAACACAAAAGATATCAGCGCAACGGGTGAGGCTAATGATGGTCTCCTTATACGCCGCTACGCTATCGAGAACAATGTAAATATCTTTACAGCTCTTGATACTGTTCGCGTTCTTCTTGATGCTCTTGAGGAATCTACAATTACAATTTCAACAATCGATGCATAATTTGATTGGGAGAGAAATATGAAACAAAGTATTTTCAAAATTACTGAAAACACTCAGCTTACCGCTACTGTTTTCAAAATGAAACTCCAGGGAGATGTGAGTGATATCACATCTTCCGGTCAGTTTGTAAATATTAAATTAGATGGTCTTTATCTTCGCAGACCAATTTCAGTTTGCGACAGTGAAGATGGTGTTCTTACTCTTATCTACAAGGTTGTAGGTAAGGGAACAGAGCAGATGTCAAAAATGAACATCGGTGAGAAGCTCGATATTCTCACAGGTCTAGGCAACGGCTACGATACATCTCTTTCAGGAGAAAGACCGGTGCTTTTAGGCGGTGGCGTTGGTGTTCCACCACTTTATATGCTTTGCAAAAAGCTTATATCAGAAGGTAAATCTGTAAGCGTTGTATTAGGCTTCAATACTAAAGAGGAAATTTTCTGCGAAGAAGATTTTAAGGCTCTCGGCGCAACTGTTTATGTTGCAACCGCAGACGGCTCATACGGCATAAAGGGCTTTGTTACAGATGCATTAAAGGAAATTGATTATACATATTTCTATACATGCGGTCCTGAACCAATGCTTAAAGCTCTTTATAAGGCTACTGATACAAGTGGTCAGTTCAGCTTTGAAGAAAGAATGGGTTGTGGTTTCGGTGCATGTATGGGTTGCTCCTGCAAAACAGTTACAGGCTACAAGAGAATATGTAAAGATGGTCCCGTTCTTAAGAAGGAGGAGATTTTATGGGCAGATTAAGTGTTAACCTTTGCGGAATAGAGCTTGATAACCCAATAATCCCTGCAAGCGGAACCTTCGGTTACGGCTATGAGTTCGCAGAGCTTTACGATATAAATGTACTTGGTACATTTTCTTTCAAGGGTACAACAAAGGACCCGCGCTTCGGTAATCCTACCCCTCGTATTGCAGAGTGTACTGCAGGTATGATAAATGCGGTAGGTCTTCAGAATCCCGGTGTTGAAAAGGTTATTGCAGAAGAACTTCCTAAGCTTAAACAGTGCTTTAATAAAAAGGTTATGGCAAATGTAAGCGGTTTTGCAGTTGAAGACTATGCTTACACCTGCGAAAAGCTTGATAAAGAAGAGCAGGTAGGTTGGCTTGAGGTTAACGTAAGCTGTCCCAATGTTCATGGCGGTGGTATGAGCTTTGGAACAAACCCTGAAGCAGCTGCAGAGGTTACTGCCGCAGTTAAAAAGGTAACAACGAAACCGGTTATTATCAAGCTTTCACCAAATGTCACAGACATTGTTTCAATCGCAAAGGCTTGCGAGGATGCAGGTGCAGACGGTATAAGCCTTATTAATACACTTTTAGGTATGCGTATAGACCTTAAAACAAAGAAGCCTGTTATAGCAAATAAAATGGGTGGCTTCTCAGGAAGCGCAATTTTCCCTGTTGCGGTAAGAATGGTTTATCAGGTTGCTAATGCAGTTGATATTCCGATTGTTGGTATGGGTGGCGTTACAACCGCAGAAGATGTTGTTGAGCTTATGCTTGCAGGCGCTACTGCAGTTGAGGTTGGCGCCGCAAACCTTATTGACCCAATGGCAAGTAAAAATATTATTGACGATTTGCCAAGAGTTATGGATAAATATGGAATAAATAATCTTTCAGAAATAATAGGAGGAGCAAAATAATGGGTAGAGACGTAATTGTTGCTTGCGACTTCGCCAGCGCAGAAAAGGTTTATGAATTTCTTGATAAATTTGAAGGCGGAAGAAAGCCTTTTGTAAAAATCGGTATGGAGCTTTTCTATGCAGAGGGTCCGCAGATTGTAAGAGAAATCAAAAAGAGGGGTCATAAGATTTTCCTTGATCTTAAGCTTCACGATATTCCAAATACAGTAAAAAAATCAATGGCAGTTTTATCAAACCTTGATGTTGATATTACAAACCTTCACGCTTCAGGCACAATCCGTATGATGGAAGGTGCTCTCGAAGGTCTTACAAGACCTGACGGAACAAGACCACTTCTTATTGCAGTTACTCAGCTTACTTCTACAGACCAGGAGTCTATGGAAAACGACCTTCTTATTAAAGAACCAATCGACAAGGTAGTTATGCACTATGCTCATAATGCAAAAGTTGCTGGACTTGATGGCGTTGTTTGCTCACCTCTTGAGGCAGGTAAGGTTCACGAAACCTGCGGTAAGGATTTCCTTACAATTACACCTGGTGTGCGTTTTGCAGATGGCGATATTGGCGACCAGAAGAGAGTTATGACTCCTGCTCAGGCAAAGGAAATCGGCTCAGACTATATCGTTGTTGGTAGACCAATTACTGCTGCTGAAGATCCTGTTGCAGCATATAACAGATGTGTTGAAGAGTTTTGTGATTAAGGAGATAAGAGTATTATGGAAAGCTACAAAAGAGAATTTATACAGTTTTTAGAGGGTGCAGGCGTTCTTAAGTTCGGCGATTTTACAGCAAAGAGTGGTAGAAAAATTCCATATTTCATAAACGCAGGCGATATTAAAACAGGTGAGCAGATTTGCAAGCTTGGTGAATTCTATGCAAAGGCATATTTTGAGAAGGTAGGCAATAAAAAGACAGTTCTTTATGGTCCTGCATACAAGGGTATTCCGATTGCAGTTTCAGTTGCCGTTGCCCTTGCAAAAAATGGTCTTGATGTACCATTCTTCTTTAACCGTAAAGAAGAAAAAGACCACGGTGAAGGTGGAGTTTTTGTTGGTTATAAGCCACAAGAAGGCGAAGAAATCGTTATTGTTGAAGATGTTATTACCGCTGGTACAGCTATCCGCGAAAGCATGTCTATCCTTTCAGGTCTTAAGGGTACAAAGGTTGCTGCAACATTTGTTATGGTAGACCGTAAGGAAAAAGGTCAGACAGAAAAATCTGCAATGGCAGAGGTAGGCGAAGAATACGGATTCCCTGTATACTCTGTTGTTGATGTTTACGACATTATCGAATATCTTGAAGAAGATGAAAAAAATCGCGAAAATGTTGAGAGAATCAAGAAGTATCTTGAAGTGAACGGTGCAAAAGAATAATTAAAAACCGTTAGTATCTTAACGAAAGGATGTTCATATATGAGAAGCCTTATTGATATTCTGGATTTCACTGTTGAAGAGTTAGATGAACTTATTGACTTAGCTAACGATATTATTGAAAATCCTGAAAAATATTCAGAAAAATGCAAGGGTAAAAAGCTTGCAACACTTTTCTTTGAGCCTTCAACAAGAACTCGTCTTAGCTTTGAAGCTGCAATGCTTGAATTAGGCGGTAGCGTTCTTGGTTTTTCCGAGGCGAACAGTTCATCTGCAGCAAAGGGAGAAAGCGTTGCAGATACAGCTAAAACAATAAGCTGCTATGCAGATATTATCGCAATGCGCCATCCCAAAGAAGGCGCTCCGCTTGTTGCCGCCCAGAATGCAACTATCCCTGTTATTAACGCAGGTGATGGTGGTCATAACCATCCAACACAGACTCTTGCAGACCTTCTCACAATAAAGAGAGAAAAAGGTGGCTTTGATAACCTTACAGTAGGCTTCTGTGGAGATTTAAAGTTCGGAAGAACAGTTCATTCGCTTATAAATGCTCTTTCAAGATATAACGGTCTTAAATTTGTACTTATTTCACCTGAAGAACTCAAACTTCCAAGTTATGTCAAAAAGGATGTTCTTCAACAGAAAAACATTCCTTACGAACAGACTACAGACCTTGAAAGTGTAATGCCTCAGCTTGATATTCTTTATATGACACGCGTTCAGCGTGAGCGTTTCTTTAACGAAGAAGATTATTTAAGACTTAAGGATAGCTATATTTTAGAGCCAAGAAAGCTTAGGGATGCAAAGCCAACTCTTTCAATAATGCATCCGCTTCCACGAGTAAACGAAATTTCTGTTGCTGTAGATGATGATCCAAGAGCATGTTATTTCAAACAGGTTCTTAACGGAAAATTTATTCGTATGGCCCTTATCCTTAAACTTCTTGAGGAGGCAAAGAAATGAATATAGATTCTATTACAAACGGCTTTGTTATAGACCATATTATTGCAGGCAGAGGTATGCGTATTTATGAGCTTCTCAACCTAGATAATCTTGATTGCCCTGTTGCAATAATAAGAAATGCAACAAGCCATAAGCGCTTTAAAAAGGATATTATTAAAATAGACGGTGAAATTGATTTGAATCTTGATATTATCGGCTATGTTGATCCGGGCGCAACAATAAATGTTATACGTGATGGCAAACTTGTTGAAAAGAAGGTTTTAGAGCTTCCTGAAACTCTTACAAACGTTATAAAATGTAAGAATCCACGTTGTATTACAACAACTGAGCAGGAGATAAATCACATCTTTAAATTAACAGATAGAGACAGGGGCGTTTATCGTTGCCTCTACTGTGAAACACAGGCAAAATAAACTTTGTCAATTTGACTATATTAAGTATAGTTTATTAAGGTTTTTTATACCTTTCGTGCCTTGACCAGATTTTGCTGTTATGGTAAAATTAGATGTAGTTAAAAGTCTGCCTATGACTGACGGAATTATGTGGAGTTTACCACAAAGGAATAGGTTTATTAAGACTTTAAGCCGACCGTCTGGGCACACTTGTTCTCGAAGGGATAAGTGTGCCTTTATACATTTTTTAGATATGAGGTTAAATTTATGAAAAAAGTCGGAATTATTATGGGTAGCGACAGCGACCTTCCAGTAGTTGAAAAAGCAATCAATACTCTTAAGGATTTTGAAGTTCCTTTTGAGGTTCATGTTTTCTCTGCTCACAGAACACCTGTTGAAGCAAAAGAATTCTCAGAAAATGCCCGTAAGAATGGTTTCGGCGTTATTATAGCCGCCGCAGGCATGGCAGCTCACCTTGCAGGTGCTATTGCTGCTAATACAACTCTCCCTGTTATCGGTATCCCGATTAAGTCTCAGAACCTTGGCGGTATGGAAGCTCTCCTCTCAACAGTGCAGATGCCTTCAGGTATCCCTGTTGCTACAGTTGCAATAGATGGTGCAGTAAACGCTGCGCTTCTTGCAATTGAAATGCTTTCACTTTCAGATGAAGGCTTAGAGAAAAAGCTTGCAGATAAAAGAGCAAATGACACTGCTACAGTTCTTTCTAAGAACAAAGCAATTGAAGATAAATACAACAACTAATTAAATTTTAATCAGAGGTGCTCAAATGGGCGGTTTTTTTGGAGTAGCATCTAAAAACGATGCAGTTCTTGATACTTTCTTTGGTGTTGACTATCACTCACACCTTGGTACTCGCAGAGCAGGTATGGCTGCTATGGATGCCGAGCTTGGAATGCAGAGAAAAATTCATAAAATTGAAAATTCACCTTTCAGAACAAAGTTTGAAAGAATTCTTGACGAAATGGAAGGCAAAACAGCCGTTGGTTGCATAAGCGACAGCGATGCTCAGCCTCTTCTCATTCGTTCAAATCATGGTCTTTACGCTATATGCACAATCGGTATCATCAATAACAGTGATGCCCTTGTTAATCAGTATCTTTCATTCAGCGGCGGCCATTTTGGCGCCATGACAACAACAGGTGTTACAGGTATAAACGCATCTGAGCTTGTTGCTGCAATGATTGACCAGAAAAGTGATTTCGCAGAAGGTATCAGGTTTGCTCAGGATGTGATTGATGGTACTGCTTCAATCCTTATCCTTAAAGAAGACGGTAAGCTTATAGCCGCAAGAGATAAGGTTGGCAGAATCCCTGTTCTTGTAGGTAAAAGGGAAGATGGTTACTGCGTTTCCTTTGAAGACTTTGCTTACAAGAAATTAGGATATGAGGACTATAAAGAATTAGGTCCCGGTGAAATCGTAGAGATTTCTTCTGATGGTGTTGAAGTTCTTTCTGCACCTCGTAAGAAAAAGAAAATCTGTGCATTCCTCTGGTCATACTATGGCTACCCAACATCCTGCTATGAAGGTGTAAACGTAGAAATAATGCGTTACAGAAACGGTCAGATAATGGCTCGTAGAGATAAAGAACTTGGCATCGCTCAGGATATTGACTATGTAAGTGGTGTTCCTGATTCAGGTACTCCTCATGCAATAGGCTATTCAAATGAAAGCTCCGTGCCTTTTGCAAGGCCTTTCATTAAATATACACCTACATGGCCAAGAAGCTTTATGCCATCTAACCAGAAGGAACGTAGCAAGGTAGCTAAAATGAAGCAGATACCTGTTCACGACCTTATTAAAGATAAGAAGCTTCTCTTTGTGGATGACAGTATCGTAAGAGGAACTCAACTTCGTGAAACAGTAGAATTCCTTTATGAAAATGGTGCCAAAGAGGTGCATATGCGCTCTGCTTGTCCACCAATTATGTACGGCTGTAAATACCTTAATTTCTCAAGAGCTACTTCGGAAATGGAGCTTATCTCAAGAGCGACCATTATGGAGCTTGAGGGTGAAGAAGGTTTCAAGCATTTAGATGAATATAGTGATGCTTCTTCAGAACGCGGTAAAAAGATGCGCGAGGCAATTTGTAAAAAGCTTAACTTTGCATCTCTTGAATTCCAAACTCTCGAAGGTATAGTTGAAGCAATCGGTCTTCCTGCAGATGAGGTTTGTACTTACTGTTGGAACGGAAAAGGTTAATTATTACTTTATTGAAGGAGAATAGATATGAAAAACTCAAGATCAGAAAGCTATGCAGCAGCAGGCGTTGATATTACAGCAGGCTACAAAGCAGTTGAACTTATGAAGAAACACATTGCCAGAACACGTAACCAAGGCTCAATGGATGATGTTGGTGGCTTCGGCGGTTGCTTTGACCTTGGTTTTGCTAAGGGGATGGAGCATCCTGTATTGGTTTCAGGTACTGACGGTTGCGGTACAAAGGTTAAGTTAGCTATCCTTATGGATAAACATGATACAATCGGTATTGACGCAGTAGCTATGTGCGTTAACGATATCGTTTGCGTTGGTGCAAAGCCACTTTATTTCCTTGACTATATCGCTTGCGGTAAAAACATTCCTGAAAAAATCGCTGAAATTGTCAGCGGTGTTGCAGAAGGTTGCGTTCAGTCAGGTTGCGCACTTACAGGTGGCGAAACAGCAGAGCATCCGGGCTTAATGCCTGTAGAGGATTATGACCTTGCAGGTTTTGCAGTAGGTGTAGTAGATAAACCAAAAATGATTGATAACAGCAAGATGGCTGTTGGTGATGTTGTTATTGCTCTTCCTTCAACAGGTATTCACTCTAACGGCTTCAGCTTATGCCGTAAGGTTTTCGATATTGATAACAACAATCCTGAACTTTATGTGGAGAGAGAAGAGTTAGGCGGCAAAACAATTGCAGAAGCTCTTCTTGTTCCTACAAGAATTTATGTTAAGTCAGTTCTCGCTCTTATAGAAAAGGTTGACGTTAAGGGTATTTCACATATTACAGGTGGCGGCTTCTATGAAAATATTCCACGTTCAATTCCTGATGGCTTGTGCGCAAAGATAGATAAGTCAGCTGTTAAGGTTCTTCCTATTTTCAATGTAATTGCTAAATGGGGTAACGTTCCTGAGCGCGATATGTTCAATACATATAACATGGGCGTTGGTATGAGCGTTGTTGTTCCTGCTCAGCAGGTTGAAGAGGCACTCTCAATCCTTAAAGCTAACGGCGAAGACGCTTATGTAATCGGTGAAATCATCGAGTCAGACGAAAAGATTATTCTTGAATAATTGAAAGAAGATTTAATATGAGCAAAAAAGCAAAAATTGCCGTGCTTGTTTCAGGCGGCGGTACAAATCTTCAGGCGCTTATAGATGCACAGAAAAGCGGAGTAATATCAAGCGGTGAAATTACACTTGTTATTTCAAATAATGCTAATGCGTATGCCCTCGAAAGAGCTTCAAAAGAAAACATCAAAACAGCTGTTTTTCTTAAAAAAGAGCTTGGTTCACAGGAAGCCTTTGAGAATGCAATCAAAAACGCTTTAACTGAAAATGAGATTGATATAATTGTTCTTGCAGGGTTTATGTCAATTCTTAGCGAAAGCTTTACAAGCGCATACCCAAAAAGAATTATAAATGTTCACCCATCACTTATTCCCTCATTCTGTGGCAAAGGCTTTTACGGCCTTCGTGTGCACGAAGCGGCCCTTGAAAAAGGTGTTAAGGTAACGGGTGCAACAGTTCACTTTGTAAATGAAATTCCTGATGGTGGCGAAATTATAATGCAGAAGGCAGTTGATATTCTCCCTGAGGATACTGCTGAAACTCTTCAGAAGAGAGTTATGGAGAATGCAGAATGGATTATTTTGCCACAGTCAGTTGAAAAAGTATCAAAAGAAATTATAGGTTAACTTTGTGTGAAAGGATAGTATAGTATGGAAATCAAAACTCTTCAGAACGAGCTTAATTCTCTCCCATATCACGGCAGGGGTATTGTCATCGGTAAAAGCGCAGATGGCAAAAAGGCTATCACAGCTTACTTTATAATGGGTAGAAGCGAAAACAGTCGTAATCGCGTATTCGTTGAGGATGGTCAGGGTATCAGAACTCAGGCTTTCGATGAATCAAAAATGACTGACCCACACCTTATTATCTACGCTCCTGTAAGAGTTTTAGGTAATAAAACAATTGTTACAAACGGCGACCAGACAGATACTATCTACGAGCTTATGGATAAGCAGATGACATTCGAACAGTCTCTTCGTACAAGAGAGTTTGAGGATGATGCTCCGAACTATACTCCTCGTATTTCAGGTATTATACGTCTTGAAAATGGAGATATGAATTACGCTATGTCTATTCTTAAATCTGCAGATGGCGATGGCTCTTCCTGCCAGAGATATACATATGCTTATTCAAATCCACTTGCAGGTAAAGCAAAGTTTATCCACACATATAAGTGCGATGGTAATCCGCTCCCAAGCTTTGAGGGTGAGCCTAAGACACTTGAACTTCCTGATACGGATATTGATTCACTTACAGACCTTATCTGGACAAACCTTAACGAAGATAACAAGGTTTCACTTTTTGTAAGATATATTGACCTTGCAACAGGTGAGTACGAATCACGCATTGTTAATAAGAATAAATAAGGAGAAAGCGAAATGAAAGAATTCGAATTAAAATATGGCTGTAACCCAAACCAGAAGCCATCTAAGATTTATATGCAGGATGGCACAGAGCTTCCTATAGAAATTCTCTGTGGCAGACCAGGTTACATAAACTTCCTTGATGCATTCAACTCATGGCAGCTTGTTAAAGAGCTTAAAGAAGCTCTTGGACTTCCTGCTGTAACATCTTTCAAGCATGTTAGCCCAACATCTGCAGCAGTTGGTGTTCCGCTTTCTGATAAGCTTAAAAAGGCTTGCTTTGTAGACGATATTGAAGGCCTTGACGAATCTCCTTTAGCTTGCGCATACGCAAGAGCAAGAGGCGCCGACAGAATGTGCTCCTTCGGTGACTGGGTAGCTCTTTCAGATGTTTGCGATGTTACAACAGCTCTTATGATTAAGCGTGAGGTTTCTGATGGTATCATAGCTCCAGGCTATGAGCCTGAAGCACTTGAAATTCTCAAATCAAAGAGAAATGGTAACTACAATATAGTTAAAATCGACCCTGAGTATGTTCCTGCACCAATTGAAACAAAGCAGGTTTATGGTATTACCTTTGAGCAGGGCAGAAATAATTTTGAAATCAACAGAGAGCTTCTTTCAAATATTGTTACAGAGAATAAGGATATGCCTAAAAGCGCAATCCGCGACCTTATAATTGCTCTCATTACTCTTAAATATACACAGTCAAACTCAGTTTGCTATGCAGTAGATGGTCAGGCAATCGGTGTTGGCGCAGGTCAGCAGTCAAGAGTTCATTGTACACGTCTTGCAGGCACAAAGGCTGATACATGGTTCCTTCGTCAGCACGATAAGGTGCTTAACCTTCCTTTCAAGGATACTCTCGGCAGACCTGACAGAGATAATGTTATTGACGGCTACATCAACAAAAACGAAGAGGATGTTTGCGCAGACGGCAACTGGCAGAAATATTTCACAGAGCAGCCTGCTCCTCTTACAGATGAAGATGTTAAAGCATACTTTGCAACTATTGACGGTGTTGCTCTCGGCTCAGACGCTTTCTTCCCATTCAGCGATAATATTGAACGCGCAAAGAAGAGTGGCGTTAAGTACATTGCAGAACCGGGCGGCTCAATTCGTGATGATATAGTTATCGAATGTGCAAACAAGTATGGTATGGCTATGGCATTTACAGGTATGAGACTTTTCCATCATTAATTGAGGTATATATATGAAAATAATGGTTGTCGGTGGTGGCGGTAGAGAACACGCTATCATTAAAAAAATCAAAGAAAATAAAGATGTTACAGAAATTTTTGCGCTCCCCGGTAACGGCGGTATGGCAAAGGATGCAACTCTTGTAGATATCGGTGCAAAGGATATTGAAAAAATCGTAGAATTTGCAGTCGAGAACAGTATTGATTACGCAATTGTTGCTCCTGATGACCCTCTTGTGCTTGGTTGTGTAGATGCTCTTGAGGTGAAGGGTATATCTTGCTTCGGTCCAAGAGCTAATGCGGCTATAATTGAGGGTAGTAAGGTTTTCTCCAAAAACCTTATGAAGAAATACAACATTCCTACTGCAGCTTATGAAGTGTTCAATGATATGGGTAAAGCTCTTGAGTATCTTGAAACTGCACCAATTCCAACAGTTATCAAGGCAGACGGTCTTGCTCTCGGTAAAGGTGTTATAATCGCACAGACTCGCGACGAAGCAAAGGCAGCGGTTGTTTCAATGATGCAGGATAAGGCTTTCGGTTCTAGCGGTGATAACATTGTTATCGAAGAATTCCTTACAGGCCCTGAAGTTTCTGTTCTTGCATTTACAGATGGTAAAAAGGTAGCTCCTATGGTTTCTTCTATGGACCATAAGAGAGCAGGCGATAACGATACAGGTCTTAACACAGGCGGTATGGGTACAATTGCTCCTAACCCTTATTACACAAAAGCTGTTGCTGAGGATTGTATGGAAAAAATCTTCATTCCTACAATGAACGCTATGAATAATGAAGGCAGAACATTTAAGGGTTGCCTTTATTTTGGTCTTATGCTTACTCCAAACGGACCAAAGGTTATTGAATATAACTGCCGTTTCGGAGATCCTGAAACTCAGGTTGTGCTTCCTCTTCTTAAAACAGACCTTCTTACAGTTATGAAGGCTGTAACAGAAGAAAGACTCAGCGAGATTGACGTAGAATTCAGCGAAGAAAGCGCTGCTTGCGTTATTATGGCTTCAAAGGGTTATCCTCAAAGCTACGAAAAAGGCTTCGAGATGACCATTCCTGAAGATATAGAAAATAATGTTTATGTTGCAGGCGCATCTCTTAAGGATGGCAAGCTTCTTACAAATGGTGGCAGAGTTTTAGGTGCAACTGCAGTTGAGAATGATTTAAGGTCTGCAGTTAAATCTGCATATTCACTTGTTGAAAAAATTCATTTTGATAATGCATTTTATCGCAACGATATCGGTGCAAAAGCCCTTGCGGTATTGGAGGATTAAGAAATGGTATACAGAGTATTTGTTGAAAAGAAAAAAGAGCTTGCTAACGAAGCAAAATCTCTCTTAGGTGAT
>CAJGCL010000046.1 GCA_904501675.1 Clostridiaceae bacterium | reverse complement strand
TCCTCTGCAGGCATTTCTTTCTCTGTTCTTCTGTAAACGAGAGTAACATTTTCTGCGCCAAGACGCACCGCAGTTCTTACAGCATCAATTGCAGTATTACCGCCGCCTACAACGCAAACATTTTCACCTATAGGAGCATCTGCGCCATTAGCTACCTTATAGAGCATATCTATACCGCCAATAACGCCCTCTGCATTATCGCCCTCGCAACCAAGATTCCAGGCTTTCCACGCACCGATACCGACAAAAACCGCATCATACTGCGTTTTGAGAGATTCAATAGTAAAATCTCTGCCTAGCTTCTGAGAGTAGCAAATCTGAACTCCCATTTTTTCAATACATTCAATTTCTTTTTGAAGAATACTTTTGGGTAAACGGTATGCAGGTATACCGAAGCGGAGCATACCGCCAGCCTTCTCCTCCGCTTCAAAAATTGTTACACTATAGCCTTTCACAGCAAGAAAATATGCGCAGGAAAGGCCTGCAGGACCTGCTCCTACAACAGCAATTTTCTTACCGTTTTTATCAGCACACTTAGGAATATACTCCATATTCTCATCTGCGGCAAAACGTTTGAGGGCGCATATCGAAACTGCACCTTCAACATATTTTCTGCGGCACTGTTCTTCACATGGATGAGGACAAACTCTACCTATTGATGCAGGAAGAGGATTATCCTTTTTTATAAGTTCAAGCGCTTCTTGTGTAAAGCCATTGGCAATAAGACCAACATATCCTTGGATATCCTGATGAGTAGGGCAAGCCATAAAGCAAGGCGCCTTACAATCGCCACTGTGGTCGGACATCAAAAGCTTAAGAGTTGCAGCTCTGCTTTTTTCAATTTCAGAGGTTGACGTTGTAACGCTCATACCCTCGGAAACCGCAGTAGAACAAGCTCTTAACGTTTTTTTGATACCATCAACCATAACAATACAGAGACCGCATCCGCCATAACTTTCAAGTTCTTTATTATGACACAAGTGAGGGATATATGTTCCGCTTTCAAGTATATTATCAAGGAGGGTTTTCTCAGTATCGGCAATAATTTCTTTACCGTCAACAAGAATTTTCACAAGACTCATTTAACACCCTCCCCGCTTATTTTTTCTATTGCACCAAATTTACAGTTATCGATACATTGTGAACAACGTATACACTTTGCACTATCTATAACATATGGCTTTTTGATTTCGCCATTGATTGCATCAACAGGACATTTTTTGCTACAAAGAGAACAGCCCTTACACTTGATTTTATCAATTTTGAATTGAATAAGCGCCGTGCATTTTTTTGCAGGACAACGCTTTTCATTTATATGCGCTTCATATTCATTTCTAAAGTATTTTATGGTTGTAAGCACAGGGTTTGGAGCAGAGTTACCAAGGCCACACAAAGCACCTGTTTTGATGCTTTCGCCAAGTTCTGTGAGAGTAGTTATATCGCTTTCTTCGCCCTCACCGTTGCATATTCTTTTAAGAATTTCAAGCATACGTGTTGTACCTATTCTGCAAGGCACACATTTACCGCAGCTTTCTTTACTTGTAAAATCCATAAAGAATTTAGCCATATCCACCATACATGTATCTTCATCCATTACAATCATACCGCCGGAGCCCATAATAGCCCCTGTTTTAGCAATATTTTCGTAATCTATCTGAGTATTCAACATATCCTTAGGGATACAACCACCGGACGGACCGCCCATCTGGACAGCCTTTACCTCTTTATCATTTTTTATGCCACCGCATATACCGAAAACGATGTCGTTTATAGTGAGCCCCATAGGTACCTCTACAAGGCCGCCACGTTTTACTTTACCTGCAAGTGCAAAAACCTTAGTGCCCTTGCTACCTTCAGTACCCATTTTTGCAAATTCCTCGCCACCATGCTCGATAATCCACGAAATATTTGCGAAGGTTTCAACGTTATTTATATTGGTTGGTTTACCTCTGAAGCCTTTCTGCGCAGGGAATGGCGGTTTCGTTACAGGCATACCGCGATTACCACCCAAAGAAGCAAGAAGAGCAGTTTCCTCACCACAAACAAAAGCGCCTGCACCCATCATTATACGGAAATCGAAGGAAAATCCACTACCAAATATGTTATCACCCAAAATGCCCTCTCGGCGCATCTCATCAATTGCTAAATTAAGACGTTTAACTGCAAGAGGATATTCTGCACGTACGTATATAAGACCCATTTGGGCGCCAACAGCAACACCTGAAATCATCATACCTTCAAGCACTCTGTGAGGGTCCCCTTCAAGCACGGCTCTATCCATAAATGCACCAGGATCGCCTTCATCTGCATTGCAGACAATATATTTTTCATCTCCCTGAGAGTTGCGGGCGGATTGCCACTTGATATATGTCGGGAAGCCTGCGCCACCTCTGCCTCTGAGGCCTGATTTTTTCACTTCCTCAATAACTGCATCTGCGCCTATTTCCAAAGCTTTTTTCAGAGAACGGTAACCACCGTTTTCTATGTATGATTCTATACTTTCAGGATTAACCTTGCCACAGCCCGAAAGTACAATTCTCTTTTGCCCTTCAAGAAATCTAAGTTCATCATCTGAAAGCTTATTTTCCTCAGGCAACACGCCTGAAAGCACTGATTCAGCGAGAGCGTACGCACTTTCTTTATTAAGTCTGCCATAGAGCACGCTTTCACCATTATCAGTAATAATTTCAACAATAGGCTCTGCAAAGCAAAGACCATTACACCCTACCTTTTCCACAGAAAAAGCAGAGTCCTTCAATGCTGTTTCCAATCCTTCAAGAGCATCCTTTGCGCCTGATGCAATACCACAGGAGCCGTAACCTAAGAGAAATCTCATTTTGACTCCTCCTCTCGGATTGAATCAATTATTTTCTGAACTTTATCAGGAGTGAGAGTACCGTATGCAGTGTCATTTATCATCATAGCAGGGGCGATACTACAGCAACCAAGGCAGGCAACCTCTTCCCACGAGAAAAGACCATCGGAGGTTACATCACCTTCTTCAATGTTCAAAATTCTTTTTACCGTATCACCTATGCGCTCTGCACCATTTACATGGCAAGCTGTACCCATACAAACCATAATTCTGTATTTACCTACAGGTTTAAGCCTGAAGCCTGCATAAAATGAGGCAACGCCCATTATTCTGCTTGAAGGTATACCTGTTTTCTCAGTTATGTACTCAACCGAATTCCTTGAAATATAGCCATCTAAAGTCTGAACATCCTGTAAAACACCTATAAGACTTTCTTCAGGATTTTCGTATTTTTTTAATATTGAATCAATCTCTTTTTTCAATAAATCTGCCACGCAGACGCCTTCTTTCAAATAACTTTCCAATTATATATTTTACTGCAACACGCCAGGAGTTTCAATAGTAAAATAAGTTAAATATAGGTATATTTCTATTTACTTTTTATACATTTAGTTATAAAATATATCCGGTGATTATATGAAGGATTATGATTTTTATTTGTTTGATTTTGATGGCACTCTCTGCGACACAACAGAAGGAATTTTTAATTCTATTATTTACTCCCTTGATTGCTACGGAATAAAGGAAACGGATTTGAAAAAGCTTGAATTTTTTGTTGGTCCTCCCCTTTTTGAATCATATAAAACAGTTTATGGGGTAAGCGACGAAGACGCAAAATATCTAATTGAAAAATACAGAGAAAGATACAAAACAAAAGCAGCTGAAGAATCTCGTATTTATGATGATATAAAGAATATGCTGGAAGCCCTTAAAGCAAGAGGCAAAAAAATTGCAGTTGCATCATCCAAGCCCAAGCTTTTTGTTGACGAAATTTCCCAGTATCACGATATATATAAGTACTACGATTTCGTATCTGCAGAAACCTTTAAAAACAACCATTCAAGCAAGAAGGAGCTTATAAATGCTTGCCTTGAATACTTTGGAAATCCTGATAAATCAAAGGTTATAATGGTTGGAGACCGTTTCTATGATATTGACGGAGCAAAGGCTTCGGGAGTAGATAGCGCAGGTGCTGTTTACGGCTTTGGCACAGAGGAAGAGCTAAGAAATGCAGGCGCAACATATATACTCCACTCGCCTAATGATTTATTATAGAGTAGGTAAAGTGTATCCGAACCAGCCTTAAACGGCGATGTTTCGGTACTTTTGCCCGATTTGCCTTTGAAAGGCGATAGCCTGTCTGCAGTCAAATACGACCAAAACTCCTCGAAACCTCGTTCATTTAAGGTCGAAGAATTTTGTGATTAAGTATTTTTCGCTCAGATGAGGCAAAAACGCAGTAAATCCTGACGGATTTACGAGTATTTTAACGATATATGAGTGGAAAAGACTATCCCGAAATCTGGTTCGGATACGCTTTACCCACTCTAAAACAAATATGGTCTGCTAAATTGAAAATCAATTTAGCAGACCATTCATTTTTGAATATTTGGACTTAATAACAGCGACCGCAAGCAGTGTAGCCTAAATCTTGCGCCTCCTTAATACTTACCTTGCGAGGTTCTTTCATTCCGCTACAAGTAGGGTCTGAATGGTAACGCTTGCCTGATTTAGGAAGATAAACAGCTTCATTGTCAGAAACAGAAGATTCTGTCTGAGGTTGGGTTGTTGGATTTTGTGTTGTCTTTTCAACCTTTGCGGTTGTTGGTTCTTTTTTTTGCGTAGTAGTTTCATTTTTTTTGCTCAATCTGCTTTCACCGGTAGCATAATCTATTTCAACACCGGGTTGATTGTTATAGCAAAAAACGTTAAAGCATATGCCGTCGCCATTATCCTCAACTGAAAAAGCTTCTATCTGCACACCACGGCAAACAAGCTCACTACCCTTAAAAATCGGAGTTACTCTATATAAAACATGATTACCTGTTTCTTTTATATAGTCTGCTACCATATTTTCAAAAGGCAACATACCATCAACGTTCATATAGCGTGTACCTGTTATTAAATTACGGATATTAGCGTTTTCACCTGAAAGCTGAAAGCCTATAAGATGGCATCGGTTGTATAGATACTTACCATCAACAAAATCATACTTTACTGTATACCAGCCGCTTGGCTTAACAGAGCCTATAGCACCTCTGTCCTCTGTTGGCATAGTTTCCTTTCCCAGACATGCGAAAGCAACTCCGCACCTTTCAAGGTAGTCAAGAGCTGTGTACTTTTCAAAGTAAGCTGCCGTTCTGTCAGAAAGCGAAAGACCTGGTATATTGTTGTTTATTACAACATATGGCTTACCTGAAAACTCAGGTATACTACTTAGTTTTACTTTATAATTACCTTTATCTTGAGCAGCGTTTGTGTTCTTTGCTGATGATGGTTCAGGTTTTTCATTCTCTGCTGTTTTATCGTTTTTTGTGGTTGCGGAAGAACCATTAGAAGGCACATCAAAACCGTCAGATATATCATTTTCTGTAAATAAATTTGAAGATGTGACTGCATTATTTTGCGTAGTATTAAGCGTTGAACCATTATTATCAGTATCACCAATAAATCCGATAAGAAGTACAAAAACAACGGCGATAATTATGCCGATTGACTTTTTATTCAGTTTCTTCACGTCATTCACCTGCCATAAACTACTTTTGTTATTTTATCGTGAGAATTTCCCACAAGCTCAACTTGACTTTTTATGGTAAAGGATGAAAAATCAATCCCGCAAACAAAATCCGCAGGATAAACTCTGTTCCAACGATAAACAATAAGTTCTTCTATATCACCGATAAATGGCGTAACATCAACGTTTTCAATAAAATAAGTCCCTATTCTATCTACAGTTTCAATTTCGTTTATCTTATCTCGAAACGATGAAAACAAGGCAGAAGAAAATGAAAAAATATTAAGTTTTTCTCCATTAATACTATTTAAAATATCCTCAACAACTACGCTATCGCGACTCTGACGACGATTATTAAAAAGCATACCGTTGTTATCATCAAGGCAAAGTATTATTTTCATTTTTATCACCTTTTTAATTATAACATATGCTTTTTATTTTTTGAATAGTTTTAGCAGATTGTACATGAATAAAATTTTTCCTCTTGCAAACAATATTCTCAAACAATAAAAAGAAGGTTAATTATGGCCGAAAGAATAGGAAAAAATACCATAAATTTGCAATCCAAGCCATCAATAATCGGTTACGGTGTTGCCGTTGGAAAAAAAGAAGGCGAAGGACCTCTTGCCAATTGGTTTGATAAAATATACGTAGATGAATTTTGCGGAGAAAAATCATTTGAAAAAGCCGAAACCCATCTTCAAAAGGTTGCAATACAGACTGCAATAAAGAAAGCGAAAATCAGCAAAAACGATGTGAATTTATGCTTTGCAGGTGATTTACTGAACCAATGTATCGGTTCATCTTTTGGTATGAGAGATTTAAAACTGAATTTTGCTGGGCTTTACGGCGCCTGTTCTACAATGGCACTTTCCCTTGCATTATCAGCAACTCTCGTGGATTCTGGAGCTGTAAAAAATGTTGTTGCCGCTACATCTTCACACTTCTGCTCTGCCGAGAGACAATACAGAATGCCCCTTGAATATGGTGGGCAACGCTCCCCTGCTGCTCAATGGACTGTAACAGGCGCAGGTGCCGCCGTAGTATCCGAAAGTTGCAAGAACACACCACATATTGAAAAAGTTATTTTCGGTACAATAAGAGATTTAGAAATTAGCGATACTAACAATATGGGGGCTGCAATGGCACCTGCTGCATCGCTCACAATAGGTCATTTCCTCAGAGATACTCACTCTATTCCATCAGATTTTGATATGATTCTCACAGGAGATTTAGGTTCAACTGGTAGTGAACTTCTTATCAAACTATTAAAGGCCGAATACGGACTGGATATATCACCTGTTCACAAGGATTGCGGAACAATGATTTATGACCTTGAAAAGCAAGACGTTCATTCAGGTGGTTCGGGTTGCGGTTGTAGCGCATCAGTGCTTTGCTCATATATTTTAGATAAAATAAAGCTTGGCGAACTTAAAAAGGTGCTTTTCGTAGGAACAGGAGCTTTGCTTTCCCCTACATCATCTTTACAGAAGGAATCTATTCCCGGCATAGCTCACGCAGTGTTAATTACAAATGAATGAGAGGTTTTTATGGAACAAGGATCAAAGGTTTTAAACAATTTATCAAACGTTGCCAAAACATATATAAGAGTATCTTCAATAAAAACTGCTTTGACTGTATTTCTTGTTGGATACACAGTTCTTAAAGCTATACAGACTTTTACGGATGATAATGAATAAGTGAATAAAAAAAAGCAGCAGCAACATCTTTGAAAAATGTTACTACTGCTTGTTTTTATTTTTCTTCTGTAAGCCTTATAAGAAGCTCTGCGAAAAGGCTATTTGCCCAAGCAAACCACGGTCTTGTAAAGTCCTCTGCATCGTCTTTATTGAAAGATTCATGCATCAGATATGTACCGGCATGAGAATTCACAATCATATCAAGACAGGAATTAATTTCTTCAACATTATCACTTGTAAGCGCCTGCATTGCAAGAGCAATATGCCATATTTTATCATACCCTGTATGAGGACTACCTACGCCTTTAGCCACATCCCCCTCAAAATACCAAGGGTTTTCGTTAGAAAGAATAAATGCTCTTGTGTTTTTGTAAATCTCGTCATTCTTATCACAATAGCCAATATATGGAGCAGCCATAAGGCTTGGTGAATTAGCGTCATCCATAAAGAGCATATTACCAAGTCCGTCTACCTCATAGGCATAAATTTTGCCAAATTTCTGATGTTCATGTACGCCATGGGCTTTTATACCTTCATCAATATCAAAAGCAAGTGAACGGCATTCACTTTCAAGCTTTGTATCCTCGTACCCAACATTTATAAGTTCTGCCGCTTTTTTAAGGGCACAAACCGCCATCATATTTGAAGGAATAAGGTAGTTATAAAGGCATCTGTCGTCAGAAGGGCGGAAGCCTGACCATGTCATACCGGTATAAGCCACAGGATTACCCTTACCCTCGCAAGGCAAGGTATCGGTTGCAGGGGCATCCGGACGGTGGAAAAAGTATTCTGATTTCTGCTGATGATTCTGTTCATTTTTGAAAACCTCTACAATATTTCTTATCATTTCATAGAAGTTTTCTGTAAAAATAGATTCATCAAGAGTTTGTGCATAATATTGATGAGCAAGGAAAATAGATGCACAAAGGGAGTCAACCTCATATTTCCTCTCCCATATTAATTCATGGTAAAAATTAGTCTGGTCTTTTGACCAACAGCTTTTTGCAACTGCATTAAAAGCATTTGAATATGGGTCAAGGCAAACAAACTGCGCGTGTCTTTCAATAACACTACGGATTATCGTCTTTAAATCTTCATCTTCGTTAGCAAAACGTATGTAGTGAGTAAGCTGAGAGGCACTATCTCTGAGCCACATTGCAGGAATGTCGCCTGTTATAACAAAGTAGCCACCATCATCAAGCTTTGTAACTGTAGTTTCAATTGTATTTAAAAAGCAACCTTTAAAAAATGGCGCAAACTGAGGATATTTTTCCTCTAACTTTGCGGTTATTTCATCTGCTTTTTCTAAGAGTATCTTTGGAATTTCCATATAAATCTCCCATCAGAAGCGATTTCTTCTATTATTTTCCAAGTATATCACGGTAAAAATCTTAAAACAATAGACATATTGTAAGGTTTTTAAAGTTAAAATTTGTTTATACCTCCAAAAATAAATTTTTTCAAAAATTGTTAATGATTTCACAAAGAATATGGTGTATAATGTTTTCAAAAATAACCTTAAGGAGGTTTTTACGATGGCAAATCGTATTGTATTAAACACAATTTCATATCACGGTAAAGGTGCTGTAGAGAATATTCTCCCAGAGCTTGAAGGCCGTGGCTTTAAGAAAGCATTTGTTTGCTCAGACCCTGACCTTATCAAATTCGGCGTAACTGCAAAGGTTACAGACTTACTTGATAAGGCTTCATATCCTTATGTGATTTTCAGCGAAATCAAAGCAAACCCAACAATCGAAAACGTTCTTGCTGGCGTTGAAGCATATAAGGCAAGTGGCGCAGATTGCATTATCGCTATCGGTGGCGGTTCTGCAATGGATACTGCAAAAGCAGTTGGTATTATCATTGAAAACCCAGAGTTTGCAGACGTAAGAAGCCTTGAAGGCGTTGCACCTACAAAGAACCATGCAGTTTTCACAATCGCAGTTCCAACAACAGCAGGTACAGCAGCTGAGGTTACAATCAACTATGTTATTACAGACGTTGAGAAGAAGCGTAAGTTCGTTTGCGTTGACGTACATGATATTCCTGAGGTTGCAGTTGTTGACCCTGATATGATGGCTTCAATGCCAAAAGGCCTTACAGCATCAACAGGTATGGACGCTCTTACCCACGCTATTGAAGGCTATATCACAAAAGGCGCTTGGGAAATGACAGATATGTTCCATCTCAAGGCTATTGAGCTTATTGCGAAGCATCTTCCTGGTGCTTGCGAAAACACACCTGAAGGCAGAGAAGGTATGGCTCTTGCTCAGTACATTGCTGGTCAGGGCTTCTCAAACGTAGGCCTTGGTATTGTTCACAGTATGGCTCATGGTCTTGGCGCTCTTTACGATACACCTCACGGTGTAGCAAACGCTATTCTTCTTCCATCAATCATGGAATACAATGCATGCTGCACAGGCGATAAATATCGCGATATTGCAAAGGCTATGGGCGTTGAAGGCACGGATGCTATGAGCATTGAAGATGCACGAAAAGCTGCTGTTCAGGCAGTTGCAGACCTTAACAAGAAGGTTGGTATTCCTGCAGACCTTAAGGAAATCCTTAAGGATGAAGATGTTCAGTTCCTTGCTGAAAGCGCATTTGCAGATGCTTGCCGTCCTGGTAACCCAAGAGACACAAGCGTTGAAGAAATTGCAGCACTCTACAGAGCACTTCTTTAATGTTCATAATAAAAATTATGAGCCGATGTTCAAAAATGAACATCGGCTCTTTTTTTACTTATTTCTCTTGTTGTTTATCATTGTAGCTATTTTGCAAGCACGTGCATACGCTTCGCTTACATATTCTTCTATAGGCATTTTATCGTATTTATCGTTTTCGTGGCGGTTTGGCTTTGATTTATTGTTAAGCTCAAATGTAAGTATATCGTCGTATCCGCAATCAACAATTCTATTTGTCAGCTCATCCCAATCTGCGATACCATCAAACGGTAAAAGATGCAAATCATCGTGCCAGAAAATTTTACCGTTATAATCCTTCACACCCAAATTATCGTTTATATGGGTAGCAATAAGAAGATGACCATACTGTGCAAGAAGATTTTGTGAGAAATTGTAACACATCTCGTGGCCGCTATCCCAACAGAAACCTACACACTCTCTATCCCCATATCTATCAAGCACCGCTTTAAGGTAAACCTCACCCTCGGTGTTTTCAAAGGCTATTTTTACACCTATGCTTTCAGCATAATCAATAACCTTACCATAGTTTTCAATACCGATTTCGGTAGGAATATATTCTTCATCAAAGCCCACGTAAACATGGCAGACCATAATTGGCACACCGCATTCTTTACAAAGGTCAAGGCAATGTTTAAGCTGCTCAATCCCCTCTTTTGCATCGTCCTGACAATCAGGGTCCCACATATCACCACACATATTCCATGGTGCGTGGATTGATTGGAATATCATACCCTCTTCCTTGGCAACTCGGGCGCATTCACGAACAGTATCATCCATCATATAACCCCAAAGAACATTGAAGCCTTCAAATCCGACTTTTTTGAAAAGACGGATTTGTTCCACCTCGGAAATACCATATGTACCGCATGTAGACAGGCAAAGTTTCTGCTTATACATAAAATCACCCTTTATAAAAATGCCGTCAACCTACAGGCTGCCGGCATTATTTTTATCATTAAAGTTTCTTTATATCTGCGTCTGTTATAAGGTGGAAGCCTGCATCCTCAAGAACCTTTTCGGCAGCATCATTATCTTCAACGCGGAGTACAACGTAAGCGTGTTTTTCTGTACGCGCCATAAATGCATACATATATTCAACATTTATGCCTGCCTTATCAAGTACACCGAGAGCTGATGTAAGTTTCCCTGGTGCATCACCGATTTTAACGCCTACAACCTCTGTATTTTTAATAAGATAATCTTTTTCAGTAAGAGCCTCAAGAGCGCTTTTTTCATCATTTACAATAAGACGGAGGATACCGAAATCCTGTGTTTCCGCAATTGAAAGAGCTCTGAGATTAACATTATTCTGTGCAAGTGTATCTGTAATTGAAACCATTGCACCCTGCTTATTTTCAACAAAAACAGTTAACTGATTAATTGACATAACAAAACCCTCCTTGATTATATAAGCTTACGCTTATCTACAACACGTACCGCCTTACCTTCACTTCTTGCAATGCTCTTTGGAGCAACAAGATGAACAGAAGGATTGATCCCAAGCATAATCTTCATAGCATTAGCAAGTGATTTTTCCATTGCAAGAATATCACTAACCTTATCGGTGAATTTCTCAGGTGTCATTTCAACGTTCACTTCAAATGTATCGTTATTGCTTACTCTATCAACAACAATCTGGTAGTTAGGCTCGTAGCCTTCTTTAAGAAGTACTGCTTCAATCTGGCTTGGGAATACGTTTACACCACGGATAATAAGCATATCGTCTGTTCTGCCCATTGGCTTAGCCATTTTAACAAGTGTTCTTCCACAAGAACATTTTTCTCTTGAAAGCACACATATATCTCTTGTACGGTAACGAAGAAGCGGGAAAGCCTCTTTATCAAGTGCGGTAAACACGAGCTCACCCTTTGAACCTTCAGGAAGCACCTCACCTGTTTCAGGGTCGATAATTTCTGCATAAAAATGGTCCTCGTTAATGTGCATACCTGTCTGCTCACAGCATTCGAAAGCCACACCGGGACCGGATGTCTCTGTAAGGCCATAAATATCGTACGCCTTTATACCTAAAGTTTCTTCTATATTATGGCGCATTTCATCGGTCCATGGCTCAGCACCGAAAATACCCGCCTTAAGCGGAATATCCTCGGGCTTATATCCCTGTTCCTTAAGAGATTCGCCTATGTACGCAGCATATGAAGGTGTGCAACAAAGAAGAGTTGCCTTAAGGTCCATCATAAACTGAATCTGACGCTCTGTATTACCTGAAGACATCGGAAGAGTGAGACTACCTACCTTGTGTGAGCCACCATGGAGACCTGCACCGCCTGTGAAAAGTCCATAGCCATATGCAACCTGACAAACATCTTCATTATCACAACCTGCGGCAACAATAGCTCGCGCACAGCAATCCTCCCACAAGTCGACGTCGTGCTGTGTATAAAATGCCACAACTCTGCGACCTGTAGTACCTGATGTTGAATGTATACGCACACACTCTGAAAGAGGCTTGGCAAGAAGACCATATGGATATGCATCTCTTAAATCTGCTTTTGAGAGAAAAGGGAGCTTATGAAGGTCTTCAATACCCGTGATATCTTCAGGCTTTACACCCTTCTCATCCATAAGGTTGCGATAATACTCCACATTTTCGTAAACGTGTTTTACCTGCTTTACTAACTTTTCTGATTGAAGCTTTTTCATTTCTTCAGCAGGCATTGTTTCAATTTCTTTTTGATAATAATTCTGTGCCATTTTTGTTTTCCTTTCTTTTTTCTGACAGCAGAGAAGCAAAAAGCCCTCTGCATTCACTTGAATACAGAGGACGAATATTTCGTGGTACCACCTCAGTTTACCGCATTTTCGCAAACACGGCCTTAACAAGTGTCAATTAACACTCTCGTTCTGTAACGGGAACGCCCGTTGCCGCCTACTCAAAACTCTTTCGGGACACTGCTTACAGAAGGAATTCACCACCGCTCCACCTATTGCCTCGCACCAAACGGCAACTCTCTTAAAGCATCTGCTATGGTTACTACTTTCTGCTCAAACGCATTTAACAATGATATTTTATCACTTGAATTTATTAAAGTCAATAATTTAAATAAAAAATCAGTCCGGATATGATATTTTTCTTAATGATGATAACCTACCTAACGCAAGTAAAAAGCTTTGGAAAAGTTTTTGCTTAAATCCGTTACATCTTACATTTTTTGCGAGTTCTGCACCGAAAGCATCACCTGATTTTTCTAACATTTTTACATCCTCAGCAGAAAACATATTATACCAATGCATCACGCGACTCGTGTAAACAGATGTATCTTTTTCATCAACATCAATTATCCTGTATCCGTACTGGGATGAGAATCTATCGCGGTTATACCTTGTACTTACAGTGTTTGAAATGTCAATACCCTTATGCCTTACGCCAAACCCATTTGTGTGGTCATGACCTGAAAAAATCGCAAGAACATCACCTTTTTCCACCATTGCTTCAAACTGACCATAGTTATGATAGCCTGAACACGGAGTTTCCGTAAGAGTTCCAAAGTTCGTACCTTTAGGATCGAAATAATAAAATTCTTTTTTGTTATACATATGCTTATATGAAAAAGGAACTCTGACTTTTGACTTTTTAAGAGCATCGTAAACATCGGCAACTATCATATGCTGAAAAGCAAGAGAATAAACCTTCTCTCCCCCATTAGCCTGAGCCAATTCATCGGAACGTTTTTTATACCACTCAACCTGATCAGGAAGGACACAACCATAGCGACCTTCTTCATCGTAATCATTTGAATCAAACACCCAGATATTAAATTTTACCTTTTCGCTATCTGATGATAAAACAGGAATATTATATGTTCCGCAACCCGAAAGTTCATCACCATCATCTACAGAAATAGAACTCTTATGGGTATTATAATGTGCCATAAGTTCTTCTCGGGACATAGCTCCCCTTTCGGAATCATGGTTACCGAAGGTTATTGCTACAGGAATACACTGTTCATCAAAAACAGACATAAGCTTGTCTATAAGCTTTTTAGTATCTGTACACTCGTCAAAATTATCTACATTATCACCTGTTACAATTGCCAAATCAGGCTTTTCTCTCTTGCAAGCTTCTTCAAGAAGTCGCACAGAAGCATCTACATTATCAAAATCATAATGAGTATCTGTAATATGTATAATGCGAAGTTTTCCTTTTTTAAACCTTACCGGCTCCGCAGTAGTTGAATATACTTTGTTTTCAATATCCATAAAATAGAATCTCCGTTCAAGATTTTCTGCAATTGTACCGAAAGAAAAAAATTGCTTAATCATTTATAGTATATCACAAATGTTTTTGCGTTGCAATGTTTCTATCAACCATTACATCAAAATCACAAACGTAATAATTTTCGATGATATAATCATAAAAACCCATGTTTTTTAATACGATACAACTTTATTAAAATAAATCTTGATTTTATAACACATATGGAGTATAATTTTACCTGCTTGCAAAAGCAGTTGTCATCAAATTAAATAATTTCGGGGGTGTGGCTCAGTTTGGGGACGTTTCCGAGCGCTGCCAGTGGCAGAAGAAGCGAGGAAAAAGGAGTGGCAGTGGTCGAAATTTTGCGAAGCGAAGCGAACAAAAATTTCGGGAACCACAACAGGAAGAGCGTTTGGAAAACGCGACAAAGACAGTCTTAAGAATTAAATAAACAGAATTAGTTAGAATAAATAACGGGGTGTGGCTCAGTTTGGTAGAGCGTTTGGTTCGGGACCAAGAGGCCGCAGGTTCGAATCCTGTCACTCCGACCATATCGAGTGTTCATAACGGATTTGAGTTATGGACACTTGATTTTTTTGTAATTTCGAGTTTCTTCGTTATGCATGG
>CAJGCL010000045.1 GCA_904501675.1 Clostridiaceae bacterium | reverse complement strand
TACTGCGGTTATTTTTGAAAATAAACTACGTGCTTTGAAAAATGATGTTATTCCGTAAACCAGTATACCAATACCAATAAGCATAGGTATGATTGAAAGTAATCTTCTTGGATGGGAAATAAGAATAAATGCTCCTATAAGTGTAACTATGGCAGAAACTAAATCATTATTGTTCTCTGCTTCAATCTGTTTTGCTTTAAGATATTTAAATAGTTTTAAACCACCTTTGAGAGCAACACCAATTCCAAGAATTGTACAAACTGTGGTAAGAGATGAGCCGGGGAGAATAACGAGTATAAGCCCCAACAGAGTCATACCTACACCAAATATAAAACCTATATCAAATTTTTTAAAATACTTTTTAATTGTATCCAATATTATACCTCTTCTTTAAACTCAACGTGTTTCTCATTAATCTGTTTAGTTATGTTCTCCATAAACTCTCCGTGGAGCTTGTATTTTGTGGAGAATACAATAAGTGAAAGTGTTACCAGGACGATAGGGCAGATAATCATCATAAATGTTATGGTGTTTTGCTCTGCTTGCGTGTAGGTGAGTTTTTCTGCACTGCGTGGTGCATAGTTTGAAATTATAAGACCGGAGAACAGTATGATTGTCTGAATGGTATATGCCATTTTCTGCAAAAATCCCTTCATTGAGAAGGTAATCGCTTCTGCTCTGTTTCCCATTTTAATTTCACCATAGTCAACAATATCTGCAAGGAAAACTGTCTGAGAAACAAACATTGAAGCAACGCCTATTGATGCTAAAAGGTAGCAGAAATTCATTATCATATAAGCCTGCGCTTTAGCACAAATAAGCATACCTGTAAAGCCTGCAAGCACAAGGCAGAGCGAAGTCTGGTATGTTCTTTTTCTGGAAATGAATTTTGTAAGAACAGGAACAACTGCAAGACCTAAAACGGAGCCTACTGCACCAATAAGATTAAAGGTGGATTGCTTTGATGGGTCGCCTACAACAACATCAAAGAAATATACGCCAACGCCAGAAATCATATAATAGCCTGCATTGGAAAGCATAGCAAATACCATAAAGATTCTTAATTGGTCATTGGAAGTGAGCACCTTGAAAATTTTCTTGAATGAGAATTTTTCGCTTGTGGGCGCGGTTATAACCCTTTCTTTTGTTCGTGATACAGAAAGTGATGAAAAGCCTATAAGTGCGATTGCGCAAATAATTGCCCATGTGCTGTAGCCCTTGCTGTCTGCAACCTTTTCGCCGTTAATCATTGTAACGCTGAGAATTGGAAGCATAACAGGGGTAAGAATTGAAATAATTCCTTGGCCAAGACCTGAGAATGTTCTTGCAATTGTTGCAATAATGTTTCTTTCGTTAGGGTCGCTTGTAAATGATGGCACCATTGACCAGTATGGTATATCTGCCATTGTGTTTGTCATGCCCCATAAAACATAAAATACTGCTACATAAATATGGATGCCGAGCCCATCAGGAGCAAGACCCGGGTTTGTAAATAAAAGGGAAAGCACTACCGCGTTGCAGCAGGACCCAATAAGAATCCAGGGGCGGTATTTACCCATTTTTGTTCTTGTGTTGTCAACAATTGTACCCATCATAGGGTCGTTTATACCATCCCATATACGTGCAAGGGGAGTGAGCAACAAAAGAAACCAATAGTTAAGATCAAGAGTATCTGTAAAATATTTAGCGAGATATGAATAGAAAAGACCATAGCTCAGATCAAGACCTATAGCACCTATGCCATAACCGAATTTACCTTTAAGCTTTTTCATAAGGCATCTCCTCAATTTAATATAGTTCAATTATAGCATACTCCCTTGGTTTTTCAAGAATCATACTATTATTTCTTTAATACTATTGAACGAAAGCTGAAATTGTATTATTATTTTAGTGTTGTGATAAGGAGTTGTGATATATGAATAAGAATACTGCTCAGAACATATATGAAGATGTTAAATCTGGTGTTGAATCAATAGAAAACAACGATATGGAGATGTTCCCGAAAATTAAATCGGTAATAACAAAAATTCCTGTTTTCTTTATAGTTCCTGTTGTGTATGTAGCTTTAGGTGTGATTACAAATTTGTGGCACCCATTGTGGCTGCTTTTCTTCCTTATACCAATCCATATATGGCTTTGTCTGGCGTTCAAGGCTAAAAATATGAAATCATTTTTGTTAAGGCTTCCTGTTCCGCTTTTTGCAGTAGTTCAGTTTTTGTGTAGCGGACTTTTTCTCCATGCATGGAAATACGCCTGGCTGACATTTCTTTTAATACCGCTTTATTATTGGTTTGTTGCCGTGTTTATGAAAAAATAAAAAGAAACTCCGTTGACCGCTGAGTCAACGGAGTTGTTGTTTTTTACATCCCTGTTCAGCTTTGCTGAATAGGGAGGGGGACCGTTGCCGTAGGCAATGGTGGTGGGTAGTTCTCTTACTATTGTTCTTAATATACTGCTTTGCTATTTTACATCTTAACAACACTGAAACTGAATGAGAAATCAACTTGCTTTTCGTTGAAAAGTCTTGGGTTTTCAGGGTCAATGTCAAGCTCGCCCCACTCGCTGAGTGCTGTGAATCTGCCATCAATATTAAAGAATGTTTTGCCTTCATTCTGAAGCTCGAAGTCGTGCTTTTTCTTTGTTAATTGTTCAGCAGAAATATGTGAAGCATTAAAGGAGAAATCCTTTGTGCCGTCTGCACCCTCAACAAATATGCCGTAGCCACCCTTTGTACCTACAAGAGCGCGTCTTGTTTTGTAGTGAGATGAGTTTTCCTGAGGCCTTACGTAATGAACAAAGTTTTCTGTAACTGTAAGCTCATATTCACCAAAGCGTGCTGCCTGATATTTATCAGGATATGTTTCGATTGTGCCCAAGCCGAAATACTTGATATCTTCGCATTCTTCTTTGAGAATAAGCTCAAGACCAAGTCTTGGAAGGGTAGGCGCGGTTTCTCTTATATCACCCTTGAAGCGAAGCTTCATTGCGCCGTCAGTAGTGAATGTGTAATCAACATTTGCTTTAATAATTGGTGGGTTTGAAGGTCCGCCCAGAGCAATTTTTGTTTTAATAACTATTTCGTTGCCGTTGTTAACAACCTCAGCAGAATATGTTTTCTGGTAAATGTGGTCAAGGTGGTTAGCAACCCAATCATTGAATGAGCCGTAGTTATATGTAAATGCGTGCCAGATTTTAAAGCGTGCAGGCTCTTTTGTTATAACCTGACCATGTTTAGCTATTGAGTGAATTCTGCCGTGAATCTTATCGAAACAATATTCTGTATCTCCGCAAACGATAGTTGCGTATCTGTTTGTTTCTGTAAGAGAAAGTGCATTTTCTTCAACAATCTTTTCGCAAGCAGGAGCCTCAACCTCAAACTGCATAAAGCCGATTTCATAACCTGCCTCTGCCCAAGGAGTAGCTTTCTTCTGATGAACAGTTGTTGTAATAAAGCAGTCTCCGCAAAGCTTGTAATCAGACAAGTTAAGAAGCTTAAAGCTCTTTTCTTCCTGTGCAGGAACATCAAGACTTTCAATTTCGCCTGTTGCAACTGCCTTGCCATTCTGCGAAAGCTCCCACTTAAGAGAATATTCAGCGAGGCTTTCAAAGTAACGCACACTCTTTATTGTAAGAACACCATCTTTAAAGCTTGCTCTGAATGGCTCATAAACCTTTTTCATATCGTAGTAGCCCGGACGCTCTTCTCTGTTTGAGAAAACAAGGCCATCAAGACAACAAACGTTGTCGTTAGGGAAATCACCAAAATCTCCGCCGTAGAAATATCTTGGCTTGCCGTCTTCGTCGGGTATATTTACATTGTGGTCGCACCATTCCCAAATACATCCACCGCAGAAATTATCGTTTTCATCAACCAATTTCCAGAATGGATAAACATCACCTGTAGAAATAGAGTCAACATATTCGCACATATAAAATGGTTTTGTGTATTCAGGGTTTTTGAGATAGTCAATTGTGTACTGATAGCCCGGGTACATTCTGCTTTCAACGTCAGAAATATCAAGCCAACTTTCGCCTTCAGGTACAGCTGTAAACTGAAGGTGAGCGTTTTCGTAGTGTACAAGAGCGTTTTCGTCGCGACTCTTAATATACTCTCTCATAGCTCTGTGGTTGTAACCGCAACCGCTTTCATTACCAAGAGACCACATAATAACTGAACCGTGGTTTTTATCTCTTTCAAAAAGCCTTGCAGCTCTGTCAACATAAGCCTCTCGCCATTCATCAATTGTAGAAAGTCTGCTCCAACGTGTCCAATCCCAGTCAGCGTCTGTGTTGAAGCCCATACCGTGAGTTTCAATATCTGCCTCGTCAATGAAATACATACCAAGAGCTTCTGCCAAATCATAGAAACGAGGGTCGTTAGGATAGTGGGATGTACGTATTGCGTTTACGTTAGCCCTCTTCATCATAAGAAGGTCTCGTGTCATGTGAGCAATATCAACTGCATAACCTGTGTCGCAGTCTGAATCGTGGCGGTTTATACCTTTAAGCTTTATTGCTTTGTTGTTGATAAGAAGCTTTTTATCCTTGATTTCAATTCTTCTTAAAGCGAGCTGGAATGGAATGATTTCATCTTCAACAGTAAGGAAGAGAGTGTAAACATATGGCTTTTCATCGTTCCATAAAAGAGGATTGTCAATTTCAATTGAGAAGTTAGCGCTATCGCTTTCGCCATTTTTAAGCACCATTCCACCGGGCGCAATAAGACCATAAAGAACAGGAGTTTTATTAGTTAAGTCGCACTCAATGTTAAGTGTGCACTTCGATAAATCCTCGCTGACATTTTGTTTGATATAAACATCTGTAAGGCGAACCTTGTTTCTTGAAAGAATATAAACCTCTCTGAAAATACCTGTGAATCTGAAATAGTCCTGGTCCTCAAGATATGAGCCGTCGCACCATTTTACAACAAGTACGCAGATTCTGTTCGCACCTTTTTTCAGGAACTTTGAAATATTAAACTCACTTGTGCAGTGAGTAACCTGACTGTAGCCAACAAACTCACCATTTATCCAAACATAAAAGCAGGAAGAAACACCTTCGAAGGTAAGGATATTATCTCTTTCAAGCATTTCCTCAGAAACCTCAAAATCTCGGATGTGGAACGCACAAGGGTTATCCTCAGGAACGTGTGGCGGATCTACCGAAAAAGGATATTTAAGGTTTGAGTAGAGAGGTGTGTCTGTAATTTCAGGAAGACCGTAAAGCTGAACCATACCTGGTACAGGAACGCTCTCCAAAGATTGCGCATTGTAGTCACCTTCGTAAAGAGTTTCGTCAATATCCTCAAAGCTTTCAAAATATTTGAATTTCCATTCACCGCAAAGGTTTGTAAGATAATACGAATTGTTGCGGTCGCCTGAAAGAGCGTCCTCTAAACTGTCGTAGGGAATGAAATATGCACGCGGTTTTTCTGTGCCAACGTGTAAATTCTCCAGACTTTTGTGGTATTGTTTGAATTTCATATGTTTTCCTCACTTTCGCAGGGTTATTTAAGAGTTCTTAAAAAAGCTTCTTCGCTTTGGTGAAGCATAATAACTTCTTCGTGCATTGCTTTAAAGCAAGATTGTGTTGCCAAACAGTCTGATAAGGCTCTGTGAGCGCTCTCGTTTTTCTTTGCATAAAAATCCACCATATCAGAAAGGCGGTGGTGTAAAAGATTAGGATGAAGCTTTCTAAAAATCTTCATTGTATCAATGTATGTATTTTTAAAATCACCATTTGATGCGGCAATAAAGCGGACGTCAAATAAAACATTGTGTCCTATTACAAAATCATCATACACAAAACCAAGAAAATCGGGAAGTACACTCCGTGGATTAGGAGAGAATCTCACCATTTCACTTGTAATACCTGTTATTGCTTCAATTGCAGGTGGTATAGGAAAACCGGGGTCGCAAAGGCTTTGAAAGGTGTCAACCACATCTCCATTGCGCACTTTGACCGCAGCAAACTCAATTATTAAATCAGTTGCAGGATTAAGTCCTGTTGTTTCAAGGTCAACTACCGTATAGTCCTTGGGGAAGCCTATAACGCTGTCGCCCAACAGGTCATTTTTCTTTTTAGTGGGGCATGGGAAAAAGCTGCACCCTTTTTCAGTTATGAGCATTAAATCACCGATAATATAATAACATATTAGTATTAGTGTTTCAACATAAAAAGAGAAACAGACTAAAAGTCTGTTTCTCCTTTTTTATCATTCAATACACAAAATCTCGTTGGCTTTTAAAGTGATGGTTATTATGTTGTTTTCATCCGCTGAATAAGCAGCAAAAAGCTTTTTGGTACGGGAATTAAGCTTTATGGAAAGCTCTGCATTGCGTGCAGAAAGGATTTCAGCTTTTTCAAGAACACCATCGTTCCAACGAATGTTAAATGTGAAATCACCACGTGCTTTAACTCCGTCTATACTACCACTTTTCCAGCTTTCAGGAAGAGCAGGAAGAAGCTCAACAGTTCTATTAGCTGGAGAACCTAAGTGGCTTTGAATAAGCATTTCAGTAATAGCGGCCACACCGCCGAAGTTGCCGTCTATCTGGAATGGAGGATGAATATCAAAAAGGTTGTTTGCAGTGCATTCTCTTAAAAGATATTTAAGGTGATTTTCTGCGTTGATTCCGTCTTTAAGACGAGCATAAAAGCAGATTGTCCAGGCTCTTGACCATCCTGTTGAACCACCGCCATTTTCAATGCGTCTTTCAATAGTCTTTTTTGCAGCCTCGTAAATTTCAGGGTCGCTTTCATTTATACTGTCTCCGGGGTAAAGACCGAAAAGCTGAGAAATGTGGCGATGGCCGGGTTCTGTTTCTTCGTAATCCTTAATCCATTCCTGCACAGTTCCGTAGCGTTGGCTGACCTTAACAGGAGGAAGCTTTGAAAGAGTTTTACTTAAAACATCTGCAAATTCAGAATCAATATTCATTTCATTGCAAGCGTGAATTGTCTTTTCAAAAAGCGCTCTGATAATCTGGAAATCTATTGTGGCACCGTATGTCATCATACTCTCTTTACGATTTCCGTTTTCATCGTAGTAATAAAATTCATTCTCAGGAGAGTTTGAAGGCGATGTAACAAGCTGACCGTTGCTATCGGGAATCAGGTAATCGCACATGAATTCACATGAGCCTTTAAGAATCGGATAAATTTCCTCAAGATATTCTTTGCGGTTTGTATATTCGTAATGCTCCCACAAATTAAGGCAAAGCCAAGGACCTGCCATCGGGAAGAATCCGCAGTCAACACTGTCATGCACACCTGTTCTGCCGAACGCATCTACAGTATGGTTTACCGCCCAGCCTCTTGCACCGAAAAGCTCTTTTGCAGTTTTCTGACCGAATGAGCTGATCATTTTCACAAAGTGAATAAACGGCTTTGCAGTTTCTGTGAGGTTAGCGCACTCAGATGGCCAGTAGTTCATCTGAAGATTAATGTTTGTGTGGAAATCACTGCCCCAAGGTGGATTGAAATCATGGCACCATATTCCTTGAAGGTTTGCAGGAAGTTTTGCATTTTTGCCTGAGCTTTCAATAAGAAGATATCTGCCGAAATTATAGTAGAGGGAGAATAAATCGGGGTCGTATTCATCCCAGGTAAGTTCCTTGAGACGTTGGTCTGTAGGGAGAGCAGAAAATTCTGTTTTTTTTAGCTCAAATTTTACTTTATTAAAGCTTTTTTGGTGTGATGAGATGTGAGCAGAAAGAATATCGTTATATTCTGCAGAGCATATTTTATCAATACAGCTTTGTAAATTCTTTTTGTAATCAATGCTTTCATCAATATCAAATTTATTTACATTATAATTTGTTTCAAAAGCACCGTAAATGGTTACATATGATGCGCCGTTTACGTGAATTGTGTTGTGGTCTGCAGAAAGCTCACCATCAGAGAAAATGCGGAGCTTACTGCCGAAGCTCATACCTTCTCCGCCTTCACCATAGAGCTTACTGTCGTTGTATGTAACTCGTCCGTTTAAAATGATAGTGTCATTTTTGATGCAAGCAGAGTAGGCGTCTTGTTTGCGGTTATGGCTTATTTTGCAAGAGAATGGGTGTGAATCGGTGTATACCTTGTAAACAAGAGCATCGTACTCTTCGCTTACAAAGGTTTCGCTTGTGTATTTAACGGAGTTTTTTGTCCAGCTGACCTTTGCAACCGCAGTACTTAAATCCAATTCCTTGTGATATTCAGAATATGGTGATTTATCAAGGAATTCCACAAAGATTTCGCCAAAGCTTTCGTATGAGCGCACAACAGGTGGGTCAGAAAGGAATGTGCCCCTTGCAAGCTCCGCTGCCTCGTGAAGTTTTTCTTCAAAAATAAGGCGACGGATTTCTGAAAGTGCTTCAGGTGAAGCATGGTATTTTTCAGTTATTTGCCTGCCACTCCAGAGAGATTCCTCATTTATTTCAATTTGTTCGCAGTCAGGGTTTCCGTAAAGCATTGCGCCGATTCTACCGTTACCTAAAGGTAAGGCCCACATCCAATCATCCACAAATCTGTTGTACCACAATTTTGTTGACATAAAATCACCTTGCTGAGTGTAAAAAATTTCTTTTAATATGATACCACATATGTTTACTGTCTTGCAACCCAAAAAGTGTGTTATTCTTTTTTGGCGGAGAGCATGGGATTCGAAGGGCTATGCCCTTCGCGCTCGTAAGCTCGCTGACCCGATTGTGTTCGGCTTCGCCGAGAGGGGTTTGAATCCCTTATTTTTCAATGAAAAAAATATAGAGCATTACCTTGCGGTAACACTCTACATTTTTTGGCGGAGAGCATGGGATTCGAAGGGCTATGCCCTTCGCGCTCGCAAGCTCGCTGACCCGATTGTGTTCGGCTTCGCCGAGAGGGGTTCGAATCCCTTATTTTTCAATGAAAAAAATATAGAGCATTACCTTGCGGTAACACTCTACATTTTTTGGCGGAGAGCATGGGATTCGAACCCACGAAACGCTTTTGACGTTTACACGATTTCCAATCGTGCTCCTTCGACCAGCTCGGACAACTCTCCATCTGTTCAAATAAATAAAGGTATTAAATCCTGACGGACAGGACTTTGCTATTATAACTAAACGAAAAGGAAAAATCAAGAGTATTTTAAAAAATATTGAAGGAGCATTGTTTTGTTTTTATAACAATGCTCCTGTGTGCGTTATTTTTTCTTTTTAATTCTTTTTTTGTGGTGTTTTTCTGCATACAAGAACGGAATGATACTAAGAGAGGAAATGATCACGCCAACAATGAAAATGTTTCCATTAGGTATATATTCCGGTAGTGCATTAAAACTGGTGAAAAATGGCTCACTTGTGTTTTTGATAACGGTTTGGCTGACAATAGAGCCGAAAAGCATTGGCATAAGCGCAAAAAATATAGCCCATATACCCTCAAATTGTCCTCTTCTGCCTTTCGGATGCAGTTGTTTTGTCCAAACTTTTGTTGTTTGTAGCATTATAACGTATCCTATGCCCAAAAAGAGAATGCCGCCCCATATTCTTATGTTAAAGAAAGTTGTTGTATCAACCTTTTCGGGAGTAAGTGGTGCTATTAAAAGCATGCCCCCAATAGCTGAAATAATTGCAGAAGAAACAACAGGTAAATGCCACTCTTTGTTTATAAGGTTGGCTATAGGGACTGCAATTAACATGGCGAGTACCATAGGAATTCCTTCTATTAAGCCTATCATATCGGGAGTATAGCCAATGTGATCAATAAGATAGTTTCCCAAATGTGGAAAATAGGAATTAAATCCAGTAAAATATAGGGTAACAGCTATGTTTACAAGAAGCAATTCTTTAACTGAAAAGATTTTTTCAAAATTAAAACCGTTTAAAAATTGCTGGGTGAAAGTTCCTCTTATAGAAGGAGCAACATCGTCTTTTTTGCTTAAAAGGAACATAGACGCTATACCGAAGAAGATAAGTAATAAACCCGTTACAAAAAACAGACGCATATAATTGTTGTTTTCACCAACAAGAGTACTTCCGAGAATATTACCCAAAATTGTGCCTAAAACACATACAGCGGCAACTATACCACCGATTTGGCCTCGATTCTTGTCTGTCATAATATCAGTAATCCAGGTGTTAACTCCTGCATCGGTGCTCATAGAGGCAAAAAAACTTATAAGCATATCGCCTAGCACAACTCCTGCACAGGCAATCAGGTAGAAATTTTTTCCCGCAAATTCGGTAAAAGCAAAACAAATTGTAAGAATACCCCATATTATGTATCCTGTACTTATTAGCGTTCTACGTTTGCCGGTTCTGTCTGTTACTGTTCCGAAAAAGAAGGTTGAAAATGTAGTTGCAGCAGCACTGCAAATAAGCATAGCAGTAATAATGGATGGGTCTTTGGCTATTTTGGCATAAACAAACGTGTTAAACCATTGTCCTTCAATATTCCAACCGATTTGGCTCATTAAGCCAAGACTCCATAATAACGTGCATAATCTGGCGCCTAAAACTTTTTCTCTTTTTTGGGGTTTCATGAAATTCCACTTCCTTGCATACAAGGTTAACTATAATGATATTCCCATAATACCATGCGTAGTTGATTTTTTCAATAAACAAGTTTTTAAATAATTATTATTTGACCTTGCGAAACATATATGATATAATACCTGTTATAAATTTATCAATCTTTAATGAGGTGGAAATATGGGAAGATATGCAATTTATGGCGCAGGATCTCTAGGTACTGTGCTTGGCGCGTTTATAATGAAAAACGGTGGTGAAGTAGACCTTATTAACAGAAATAAGGCTCACGTTGACCTTCTCAACGAAAAGGGTGCGCATATTATCGGTACAGTTGACATGACAGTTCCTGTTACAGCTATAACTCCTGACCAGATGGAAGGTAAGTACGACGTTATTGTTCTCCTTACAAAACAGCTTTTTAATAAAGATGTTGTTACAATGCTTAAGGATTTCCTTGCAGAGGAAGGCGTTATCGTAACTCTACAGAACGGTATTCCTGAACCTGGTATTGCAGAAATCGTTGGTGCTAATCATACAATGGGTTGCGCAGTCGAATGGGGTGCAGCTCTTGTTGAGCCGGGCGTATGCGAACTTACAAGTGAGACCGACAGTCTTTCTTTCCATATGGGTAAAATGGATGGTATTACGGATGATCAGTTTAAAATGGTTAAAGATTTGCTTGAACTTATGTGCCCTGTTCACGAGGAGCCAAACCTTATGGGCGCTCGTTGGTCGAAACTTCTTATCAATGCAACTTTCTCAGGTCTCGGAACAGTTGCTGGCGGCGTTTTCGGCGATGTTTCTGAAGATAAAGCGGGCAAGCAGATCGCTATACGTTGTATGAAAGAATGCATCGATGTTGGCCACGCAGCAGGCGTTGAATTTGCTCCTGTTCAGGGTAAAAACATTGTTGGTCTTTTCTACTATACAAACCCAATCAAGCGCGCTTTTGGTTGCCTTCTTTTACCTGTTGCTATGAAAAAGCACAGACTTATTGAGCCATCAATGCTTCAGGATATTAAAAAAGGTAAGCCTTGCGAAGTTGACGCAATCAATGGTGTTGTTTGCGAATTCGGTAAAAAGTATGGTGTTAAAACTCCTATTAACGACAGAATCGTTGAAGTAATTAAGAAAATTCAGGCAGGGGAGCTTAAAGCCGGCAAAGGAAATTACAAATTATTTAAAGATTTGCTTTAATACAACAAAAATACCGACAGGCTAACCTGTCGGTATTTTTATGGCTTTTTACATTATTTTTTCGTCGTAAATGGCTCTTCCTCCGCCAATGAATTTTGGTCTGACTCTGGCTCCTAAAACAGTTGCTTCGCCAATTTTGTTGTTCTCAAGCCTTACAGGGACAGCAATTTTTTTTAAGTGCATGCCAATCATAGTGAAGCCTATATCAATACCTGCATCTGCCTTTATTTCTTCTACTGCAACAGGGTTCTTAAAAGATTTGTATGCTGCAGTTGCAAAAGAGCCGCCTGCTTTTGGTTGAGGTACTACATTGCATATTTGGGCACCTTTAACCGCATCTTTTTCAACGATAATTGCTCTGTTAAGGTGTTCGCAACATTGTGCGGCAATAAAGATGCCTTTTTCGTCGGCTGCTTTTTTTATGCCATCAAAAAGGGCATTGGCGGTTTCAGGGCTTGAATCGGTGCCTATTTTACTACCTAACACTTCACTTGTGGAGCATCCTACAACTAAAATATCACCTTCGGTAAGTTTAGCTATGTTTATTATTTCAGAAGCGCATAAATACGCCTGATTAAAAATTTCATTCATTTTAATTTCTCCAAAAAACTTATTTAAAAATATTCTACACTCTTTTTGGAAAAAGTAAAGATTTATTTTATAAAGAAAATGTTAAAAAAATGTATATTTTTGCCAGATCGTTTGACAGAGAAGATGTTTTATAGTATTATTTAAGAGTATAAGTATAATTATGTCATATCGAAAGGATAATAATTTTCGTATGGGTATCTTTGTTGATTTAGAAGGTCTTGACGGTAGTGGTAAAACTACCCAGACAGAGCTTATTTGCAAAAGACTTGCGGAAGATGGAATTGATTTTAAACAGATTAAATTACCTGACTATGAAAGCGATTCCAGTATTCTTGTGCGTAAATATTTAGCAGGTGATTTTGGCAAAAACGCAGGGGATGTAAATGCATATGCTGCTTCTGTGCTTTATGCTGCAGATCGTTTTGCGTCATTTACTGAAAAATGGGGCTCTGATTATAAATCTGGTAAGCTCATTTTTGCAGATCGTTATACTCCTGCTAATGCTCTTTATCAGATGACAAAGCTTTCTAAAGCAGAGTGGGACCCTTATCTTGATTGGCTTTTTGATTTTGAATACAACAAAATCGGAATTCCTGCTCCTGATAAAGTTATTTTCCTTGATATGCCTGTTGAGGTTTCTCAAAGACTTATGACTGCGCGCTATAACGGCGATGAATCTAAAAAAGATGTTCACGAGGCAAATGTTGATTTCCTCAATGCTTGCCGTGAAGCTGCTCTTTATGCTGCGGAAAAATACGGTTGGAGCGTTATAAATTGCGCTCAGGATGACGAACCTCTTTCAATTGAAGAAATAAATGACAAAGTGTATGCGCTTGTGCTTGAAACCTTAAAGAAATAATTATGCTTGATTTAAGACACCTGAAAATTGAAGATAAGAATCTTTTAGAAAAGTATGTGCCCTCTTGTTGCCGTGTTATGTGTGATTTTACTTTTGGTAACCTGTGCTCCTGGGCAACAGCAGAGCATACCGAAATTGCAGAAAAAAACGGTTTTTTATTTTTACGTTCAACCTTTAATGGCGTAACCTCGTACGCTTTCCCTTGGGGTAATGGAGATATAGATGGGGCGCTTCAGAAAATTTCGGATGATGCCCAGGAGCGTTCAGCTGACCTTAGTTTTTTCTGCGTTGCAGAAGAACAGCTTCCTTTTTTGAAAAGCTTCTTTAAAGATAAGCTTGTTATAAAAGAGCAAAGAGATTATTTCGATTATGTTTATTTTGCAGAAAAATTAGCAGATCTTTCAGGTAGAAAGCTCCATTCAAAGAAGAATCACGTTAATTCTTTTAACAGAAAGTATAGCTATACTTTCGAAAAAATCGGAGCAGATAATATAAAAGACTGCATAGCTTTTTCCCATAAATGGTTTATGGATAACGAAAGTACCCAACGTCTTGAAGCAGAGCGTCAGGTTATAGATTGTGCATTCAAAAACTATGATGAATTAGGTTTTAGAGGCGCAATTATGAGAATTGAGGGTAGGGTAGTAGCTTTTTGTATGGGTGAACCTATGACTGATGGTAAAACCTTTTGTACTCATTTTGAAAAGGCTGATAAAGATTTTCCAACAGCGTATGCTGTTATAAACAAACTTTTTGCTCAGATGCTTCAAAAAGATTACGAATATATAAATCGCGAGGATGATGCAGGTGTTGAGGGCTTGCGTAAAGCAAAAACTTCATATCAACCTGAATTTCTTGTTAAAAAATATTATGCAAAAGTCATATAGTATAGGGTATCCTGAAGAGAGTCATTTTCCTGCGTTGAAAAAATTATGGAAAGATGTTTTCGGGGATTCCGAGAAAGTTATAAACAACTTTTTTGATAAAACTTCAAAAAACGAAAATGTTTTCTGCGCTTTTTATGGCGATGAGCCTGTAAGCGTTATGTATGCTGTAGAGTCAAACATATTTTTACAAAACGCAGAGTATAAAGCGTATTATGTGTATGCTGTGTGTACAAAGAAGGAACACAGAGGCAAATCTCTTATGAAAAAGGTTTTCTCTTTTTTAGAAAGTAAAGCGCGCAAGCGATCAGTTTCCTATCTTTTCCTTGTTCCTGCAGAAGAGAGTTTATTTTCCCTTTATGAAAGTATAGGCTTCAGCGTCGCTTTTGTTAATAAAGAAACTCTCATAAAAAAGTCTGTAAGTAAAACAAGAAGCTTTTCAAGCCGAAACCTTTCTTATGAGGAATATAAAACCCTGAGAGAAAAATATATTAATGTACCGCAGGCTATTTTAAGTGCAAGCGGATTCAATAGCTTCTATGCGCCTGTGGGAGCGAATATGAAATGTGTATCTGTTGATGAGGGTTATGCTTTATACGAAAAAGAAAACGGAAAAGTAATCGTACATGAATTTTGTGGAGAAAAAGAAACTCTCTTGAGTGCAGTGTTTTATGCCGCAGAGGTGGATGAGTTGGTTTTGAGAGAACAAGCAAACTCATGCGGCAAGCCGTATGGTATGGTTAAAAGTATCGATGGTTCACCGGTTTTCGAAAATGGTTTTTTTGGTATTTCCTATGGAGGATAATTTATGATATACGTATTTCTTGCAAACGGATTTGAAGAAATAGAGGCGCTTGCACCGGTT
>CAJGCL010000044.1 GCA_904501675.1 Clostridiaceae bacterium | reverse complement strand
CGTTATAAAGCAATGTTATCTATTGCCCTCTTCGTATGCCTTGATCATCTTTTTAACCATCTGGCCACCAACAGAACCAGCCTCACGAGATGTGAGGTCGCCGTTGTAACCCTGCTTAAGATCAACACCTACTTCAGATGCGGCTTCCATCTTAATTTTATTAAGAGCTGCCTTCGCACTTGCCTTTGTATCTGATGGCATATTACCCTTAGACATTCCATTTCACTCCTTCGCAAAAATCTTGCGTTTGCTCTATTATTATGGAATGTAAATAAATATTTATTTAATGAAAATTTTGTCAAAAAAGAGGCTGTAAAAACAAGGGTTTTTACAGCCTCAAACTTTTGTTGCTTACAGTTTACTGTTTTTATTTCTTATTATTACTCCAGTCCTCGAACTTATCTGCCCAGAACTTGTATGTTTCCGCAGGGATTTCAGGGTTGCCCTTTGAATAGCTCGGAATAAGCATATCACCGGCAACAGTTGGGTCTGTGCACTCGGTATTATTTCTCCAGAAATCTCTTTCCTCTTTATTTTTGAGGTTTGGAAGATCCATAGGCGCACCGCCTGCGGCTGCACTTTTAAGAGCAAAGATTCCGGGAAGACCCATATCAAGCGCTTCATATACATCAATAATATCTGCATTCTTGTTTCCGCGAACTGCATCTACGAAATGGTACATTGTGTAGAAGTCTGAACCGCTGTGGCCGTTGCCTGCACTCATCTCTGTTAAATCGTCGCTTGTATCTGCCTCGTATGGTTCAGAATCATTCTGACCCTCATACTTGTCGCAATTTACATAAAGGTGGCTTACACCGTCGTCAGAGCCATCCTCACGGAAGCTTTCCATTCTACCCTTTGAACCATAAACAGAGTACCATACAGAATTCTTTGAAACGCCTACACCGTGAACGCTCTTAATAACTGCACCATTTTCAAGTGTTACCATTTCAACACCAATTGGGCCTGCCTTCGCACCCATACGAGCCATTCTGTCGTTAAAAGGAATTTCGAAGCCTGTAACCTTAACAGGACGAAGACCGCACATATGAAGCACCGGACCTAATGAATGTGTGCAATAATAGAAGGCAGACATATTGTTACGCCAATGATCAGGCTCACCGCGTGTGATTTCGTGCCAGATTGGCTCACAGTTGTGCATATATTCGCCTTCACCATATTCAAACTTGCCAAGCACGCCATCCTCATAAAGCCTCTTCATTTCCTTTGGAGCAGGCATATAGCAGTAGTTCTCTGCATATGCGTAAAGAGTGCCTGTTTCCTCAACTGCTTCAACAAGCGCAACTGCTTCAGCCATTGTCTGAACAGGTAAAACCTCACTCAAAACTGCCTTGCCCGCTTTAAGAGCCTTAATTGCAAACGGAACGTGAGCATTTGCATAGTTTGCAAGCACAACACCATCCATATCGTGCTTTAAAAATTCATCGTAATCTGTGTAGTATGCAACCTTATCCCCATATCTTTCTCGTGCGATGTTAAGGTTATATTCCCAGTTATCGCAGATAGCAACAAGCTCTGCATTACCTGCAGTTACACAGTAATCCATCATACCGCGTCCGCGACCTGCACCGAGAACACCGATTTTAACCTTGGGAGCAATACTGCTCTTGTAAATCTTTTTATAGAATGTGCCATCCTCATAAACCATATCGACACTATCTATATTAAATTCTTCAAGAACCTTTTCCCAACGCTCCTGCATACCTATATCGTACTGAACAGGCTGGAAGCCTGCGCTAAGGTAGCTCTTAACTGCTGCTTTGCGCCATTCGTCTGTTGTAAGATAGATAAAGCGAACATCGTTTTTAAGAATTCTTCTTAAACCAAGGTTATTAAGGTATTTACCAAGACCCTTGCCTCTGAAATCAGAACGTACACCAACCATATGTACCTCACCGATTTTTTCTTCAGGATGGTAAATGGCTGTTATTGTACCAACATGCTCACCATTGTAGTCTATAAAAATAATATCGTCTGTGCTTGTATCCTTATGGTCATAAATTCTGCCATTGAATTCATCGTGACCTGCATCATCGTCTACAAGACCATTTCTGCAACAAGCAAGCCAACCATCAACATCGCTTTCGTCTTTGTAATAAGAAACGCTATAGCCCTCAGGAAGAGTTAATTCTTCAATCTCACCCTTAGGGAAATAATACATTTTTAACTGACTCATAAAATCACCCTTTATTACTGTGTAAAAACTGAGATAACAATGTATCACAAAGGATAATTTAACATTAAAAACACCCTTTGTCAAGCAAATTGACCCCATAAACATGGTTGTGTTTTTGCACAAGTTATGCGGATATTATTTGTAAAAATTATATAATAGATAGAACTTTGTTTTTTCCAATCTTTTTTTGTTGCCAATTGACTATTCATTTGATAATATATATTGGAATCAAAAGCGTTTATTTCCCCAACTAATATATTAGGAGAATGAATATTATGGTAAAAGTTCTTAAATTCGGCGGTAGCTCTCTTGCAGATGCAGAGCAGTTCAAAAAGGTTGCCGCAATAATCAAGGCAGAGCCTGAACGCAGATATGTTGTCGCTTCTGCTCCCGGCAAAAGATTTTTAGACGACATCAAGGTTACTGATATGCTTTACGATTGCTACAAGCTTGTTAAAGCTAATCAGCCAATTGACGATGCATTCAAGCTTATTGAGGACCGTTACAATGGTATCATCAAGGATTTAGGTATGAAGCTCTGGCTTCAGCCTGAGTTTGACAGAATTAAAAATGCAATTGTTCACCATGCAGGACGCGACTATATTGCTTCCCGTGGCGAATACCTTAACTCAATGGTTCTTGCAGGTTACCTCGGCTACGATTTTATCGATGCTGAAGACGGTATTTTCTTTAAAGAAAACGGCACACTCGACGAAGAAAAAACAAACGAAGAGCTTACAGCTATCCTTGCAAATCACGAGCATGCAGTTATTCCGGGTTTCTATGGCGTTATGCCAAACGGCACAATCAAAACATTCTCACGTGGCGGTAGCGACATTACAGGTTCAATCGTTGCAAGAGCAATCAAGGCAGACATTTATGAGAACTGGACAGACGTTTCAGGTATGCTTATGGCAGACCCAAGATGCGTTGAGAACCCAAAGGTTATTGAAACAATAACATATGCAGAGCTTCGTGAGCTTTCATACATGGGTGCAACAGTTATGCATGAGGATGCTATCTTCCCTGTTCGCGAAATGGGTATCCCGATTAACATTCGCAACACAAATGCTCCTGAAGACAACGGCACAATGATTGTTCCTTCTGTTGAATCAAACAAGGTTGATACAATCATTACAGGCGTTGCAGGTAAAAAAGGCTTCTCAGTTATCTGCATTGAAAAGGATATGATGAACTCAGAGGTTGGCTTCGGCAGAACTGTTCTTGAAGTCCTCGAAAACCACAACCTTTGCTTTGAGCACCTTCCATCAGGTATTGACACAATGTCTGTTGTTGTTAACGATGCTGACTTCCTTAAGAATAAGGATGCTATCATCAACGATATTCAGAGAAGAACGAAGGCAGATTCAATCACTGTTAATGGTGGTATCGCTCTTATTGCAGTTGTTGGACGAGGTATGGCAGGCTCAAAGGGTACTGCAGGCAGACTCTTCAAAGCAATTGCTGAAGGCGACATCAATATCCGTATGATTGACCAGGGTTCAAGTGAGCTTAATATCATTGTTGGTATTGATGAGGAAGATTACGTTAAGGCTCTTAACGCAATTTACCACGAGTTTGTAAAATAAGAAAACAAAAATATAATGCTTGAAGGTTTCAACAGAAATCTTCAAGCATTTTTTATTTTATATTCCTATTGTAATAATTTCGAATGGCTTATATGTGAGCACATCTGTTTCGCCCTCAACATCTTCAAGCATATTTAGAACCTTAACCTTTTGTGATAATTTGATTTGTCCCCTCTTGCCGTCTTGCTCGCAAAGGCGCACAACTGTCATTGTGCCATTCTCACTCTGTTTTACAGCCTGCAAATAAAGTGGCTCAAAGGTATCAAACCTCCATTCACAATCTGCTTTTACAAGAGGTGTGTTATATTGGAGCGCAAGTTTGTTGATTTCTGCTTTCACATGATCATCTGCATGAGGCACAATCATATATGAAAAGCTATGCTTACCAATATCTGATGTAACATCGGGACGCTCTGTTGCACGAAGAAGTGAAAGGCTCATATTGTTATTCAGGAAGCCTACTCCGTATTTACCATCGTTCACAAGAGCAATACCACCACCGCTTTCACTCATATCGCACCACTTATGGTGGCAAGTTTCAAAGCGAGCCTGTTGCCAGGTGGTGTTGCGGTGAGTTTCACGCTCAATAAAGCCTGCAGATGTATCGCAAACGGCTTTTCTTGTAAGCACAGCAGGAGTAAACTCGGCTTTAAGAAGCTTGTGCTTTTCGTTCCAGTCAATATTATATTCAACCTCAATGCCTCGACTTCTTCTGAAAAAGCGTATGTTCATTTGAAGAGTGGATTTTTCTGTGGAGAGTACTACACGAAATGTTGCGCTTTCGCCATCACTTTCCACAAGCGCTATTTTTTCTTTAACAGAAACCTCTGCCTCTTTTTCGCGATAGTTCGGAAGAATATCCCAAGCATCGTAGTTACCGGGGCAATCCACGTAGAGCTTCAGCTTATTAAACTCCCCTCCTACCCATTCTCTTTGAAGTTCCTTATCATAAAGAGATGCAATAGAGCCATCAGCATTAAGCTCTGCCTTGTAAAACGGAGTTTCAATAACATTGCCTTTTAATGAATACCACTCACCGTTGAATGAGGTTTTACGAAGAGTTGATGAAGAAAGTGCATCTATATTGGGGACAATCCAGTTACCCTTCTTGCCATAGCGTGTGGCTGTACCCTTTTTATTTTCTACAAAGGTAAGAGCATCACGCCTAAAGTTAAGAGTATTGAAATACTTACTGCCTGTGCCGATGATTTCATCAAGCCCCTTTTCAATCTCTTCATAATCCTTCATCGCATCCTCGTAAACGGGATGAATATGAGAGCCCGGCAAAATATCGTGAAACTGATTTATAAGGAACTTTTTATAAAGCTCTGTGATAGCTTCTCTGTTATCATCACCGCGCATAACAGAAAGCATTTCTGCTGTTCTGAATTTTTCTTCAAGAGTGCGGTTTGCTCTTTTGATATAATCCTTAGTAGTAAACGTACCTCGGTGCATTTCAAGGTATAATTCCCCATCCCAGACTTGAAGATTTTTATTATCTTTAAGATTTTTTTCAAGGAACTGCGCACCGCTTGTGTGCTCACATTTTGGCATTATACTGAGCTTTTCGAAACGATTCATCATTTCAATCATTTCTTCAGTACAGCCTGAACCACCATCACCATAGCCGAACATATTAAGAGTCTGACCGCCACTGTCTTTATCAATATATGCTTCCCAATTCTCTTGTATCTGACTTGGCATATTCCAGGTTATAAAGTGGGTAGGCGGAACGCAAGCATAAACATCTGTGCCATCTATACCGCGCCAAATGAAGTTGTTGTGAGGAAAACGGTTTGTATCGTTCCATGTAGACATTTTATTGGAAACGAAATAATCAACACCGCTCTTTTTGAGAATCTGCGGTAAAATCCATGAATTACCAAAAACATCAGGAAGCCAGGCGTTATTAACACGCTTACCAAACATTCTCTCATATGTTTTTTGCCCGTACAAGCATTGACGGATAAGACTTTCTGCATTAGGAACGTTGCAATCAGGCTCAACATACATTGCACCTACAGGCTCAAACTGACCATTGGCAACCTTTTCCTTTAATTCTTCAAACACATCAGGATAATATTTTTCAAGTGTTTCATATGTATAGGGCTGAGTATGGGCATACTTAAAATGAGGGTATCTATCCATTAACCTTAACTGAATAAGAACAGTCCTCAGATTTTTCTGCACAGCATGAATTCTGCGCCAATAATATGCAATATCAAGGTGAGAGTGAGCAACAAGCGCCACATCACCTGTACCTTTATATGTATCATTTAAGAAAATTACATCCTCAATATACTGTTTTGCTTCACTTATACCTGAAAGCTTCTCTGCATCAAAATCAATAAGATTCATTGCATTGTTAAGTTCTTTATTGAGAAACGCTCTGTAATCCTCATTAAAAAGCTCACTTTTTGCAATATCAAGAAGAAATTCAAAATCATAGACAAGACTTTGCACATCATCGTTTACTGTGCAGATATACGCACCCTCAAAAATCTGACGGCAACCTCTTACTGAAAGACTTTCGGGATTTCTTTCATCATCAGGCTTACTTCTGTTATAGCCCATCATTTCAAAATGAAGTGTTTCATTTTCGTTGATATAGGGTGAAAGAAGCATTCTGTCGCGGTTAGGGTCAACGCCCCCTACATATTTGCCATTCACATTAACGCAGATTTCTGCCGCAGTTTTCAAAGAAAACCACAGCTCCTTGCTCTTTAATTCTTCAGGAATATTAACATCTGCTTTTATAAATGCTGTTCCGTCAGGAGTAAAATACATATCGCCTTTATGTAAGGGTCTGTAATCCTCGGAATAATATTCAAATTCCATTTCCTTAACCTGACGAGCATCACGAATAAGAAGATTTTCAATCTCCCATTTATCCTTGTAAATGTGGCGTTTAAGCCAACCAAAGCGTAAATCAGTCCATTCTTCAGGACGCATTGAGCGTCTTACAACCTTTATATGTGCCATACTCTCACCTCACACATCCTGAAAATAAGGCTTTTTGCGTATTACAATTACCTTAACAGTTTTCTTTAAATCTCTTTTAATTTCTTCTTCAATCCACTCCGTGCAACGGTGCAGAATAAGACATTTTGAGCACTCACCTCTGAAACGCAACGTGAGCTCGCCATTTTCCAAGGAAACAAACTCTACCCAGCCACCATCGCCCTGAAGCTTGGGCGCAAGTACGTTTTCCACATAATTTTTCATTGAAATCGCCTCTTTCGGCTTTTAATTATATAAAATGTTACCATAATAAAAAAGTATTTGTCAACTACCTGTATTGACAAAACATAAAATAAAGTATATCATTTCAATATACCCCCTACGGGTATATTGGAGGTGTTTAGTTTGGAAGAAAAGAATTGCTGTACCCACAAAAAGAAACAACGTTCACCGGAGGAATATAAAAGCTTATTAAACCGCCTTAGCAGAATTGAAGGACAGGTTAGAGGAATTTATAAAATGGTTGAAGCAGACGCATATTGCACAGATATTCTTATTCAGGTAAGCGCAGTAAATGCTGCACTGAATGCATTCAACAAGGAGCTTTTGGCAAACCATATAAAAACCTGTGTGGCAAACGATATAAAAAACGGCAAGGAGGATACCATTGATGAGCTTGTTGCAACATTGCAGAAGCTTATGAAATAAAATTTTATGAAAACAAGTAAATTCATGGTTACAGGTATGAGCTGTGCCGCCTGCCAGGCAAATGTGGAAAAAGCTGCAAGCAAGCTTTCAGGCGTTGAATCCGCTCAGGTAAACCTTTTAAAAGAACAGCTGACTGTCAGCTATGATGAAGCTGTGCTCTCAGAACAGGATATTATAGGTGCAGTAAACAACATCGGATATGGAGCGGCTGTGTTTAATCCTGATATGAGTAAAAGTGATCTAAAATCCCAGTGGCATGACAGAAAGAATGATGAAGCCCAAAAAGTCAAAGCAATGAAAAAGAGGCTTATTTCATCAATCATTTTTCTTGCGGCACTGATGTATGTTGCTATGGGGCATATGGTGGGACTACCCGTTCCGTCAATTTTACATGGTACAGATAATGCTCTCATAAACGCCTTAGTGCAAATGCTCCTCGCCGCCCCCGTGCTTATAATCAACAAAAAGTTTTTCACATCAGGCTTCAAGGGTCTTTTAAAACGCGCCGCCAATATGGATACACTTGTGGCACTCGGCTCATCAACTTCATTTGTTTACGGACTTTTTGCTATATTTATGATGGCTTATGCTGCTCCACGAGGCAATATAGAAATACTTGAGCACTACTCTCATCAATTGTATTTCGAATCAAGCGCAATGATTCTCACCCTTGTAACTGTAGGCAAATTTTTAGAAACACGCTCGAAAAACAAAACAAGCGACTCCCTAGGAAAGCTCGTTGAGCTTTCTCCGAAAACTGCAAATATTATAAGAGATGGTAAAGAATTCACAATTGATGCAGAGGATATACGGGAAGGTGATATTCTTATAATCCGACCGGGCGAAAGAATTGCAGTAGACGGTATTCTTACAGAAGGCAACGGCTTTGTTGACCAATCTGCTGTAACAGGAGAAAGCCTGCCCATTGAAAAAGAGTATGGCGACGAAGTAATTTCAGCAACCCTTAACAAAAACGGTACTTTTCAAATGAGAGCCACAAAGGTCGGCGAAAACACTACCCTTTCACAAATTATTCGCCTTGTTGACGAAGCGGGGTCCGATAAAGCACCAATTGCCCGCCTTGCAGATAAGGTAAGTGGTGTGTTTGTGCCTATAGTTATGGGCATATCTGTACTGACATTTATTATCTGGCTCATAGCAGGCGACGGCTTTGAAAATGCACTAAGCTTTGCGGTAACAGTTCTCGTTATTTCCTGCCCGTGTGCTTTAGGTCTTGCAACGCCTGTTGCAATTATGGCTGGCACGGGCAAGGCAGCAGAAAACGGCATACTGATAAAAACTGCTACGGCTCTTGAAAATCTTCACTCAGTTGACGAAATATTCTTAGATAAAACAGGAACTGTAACATCAGGCGAAATGACTGTAAGCGATATTTTCGTAACTGACAACAATATGACCGAAAAAGAATTCCTCTCTCTTGCCGCCGCACTTGAAAAGGGAAGCGAACATCCTTTGGCTAAAGCAGTAAGGCAAAAAGCCTTTGGAATTGAAGCTCCTAATGTTTCAGATTTCGTTGCCCACCAAGGCAAAGGCATCAGCGCAACAATTAACGGAAAAAGCTACATTTCAGGTAATGTAAGATTCTTAAAGGAAAACAACATTGATTTTTCTTCTGTAGAAAACAAAATCGAAGAGCTTTCTAACCAAGGAAAAACACCGCTTATATTTGTTTGCGAAAAAGATGTTATAGGCATAATCGCAGTTGCAGATACAATAAGGGTTGATAGTATAACCGCAATAAAAGCACTGAAAGCCTTAGGCAAGAAAACCATTATGCTTACAGGAGATAACAAAAACGCTGCTCAATTTATAGGAAAGCAGGCAGGTATTGATACAGTAATTCCAGAGCTTCTTCCGCAAGATAAAGAAAAACATATTCGTCTTGCTCAGGAAAGCGGTAAGAAAATTGCATTTATAGGCGACGGCATTAACGATGCTCCTGCCCTCACAAGAGCAGATATCGGTATTGCCATTGGTGCAGGGACGGATATTGCAATTGACTCTGCAGATATTGTGCTTATAAAAAGCTCTCTGCTTGATGCAGTTAAGGCAATTGAGCTGAGTAAAGCAGTAATAAAAAATATTAAAATGAATCTTTTCTGGGCATTTTTCTACAATGCTTTGGGAATACCTCTTGCGGCAGGTACATTCTACCCTCTGTTTGCATTAAAGCTTACACCTATGATAGGCTCTGCGGCTATGAGTATGAGCTCCATTTGTGTTGTAACAAATGCTTTGAGATTAAGATTTTTCAAATCAAAATATATTGCGGAAGAAAGCAAAAACGCCTCTTTTGAAAACACAGAGGCAACCGAGAAAGGAAATGATACTATGACAAAGGTAATTAAGGTTGAAGGTATGATGTGCCCACGCTGTGAAGCACATGTTACGAAAGCTCTGCTTGCCATAGACGGAGTAGCAGAAGCAGTCGCAAGCCACACAGAAAGCACTGCAACAGTAACGCTTACAAAGGATGTCCCCATTAACATTTTAATTAAAGCAATCACCGATGAAGGTTATGAAGTAATTTAAACCAAGTGTAAAACTTATATATTTACCAACAAAAAAGAAGGCTCCGAGAGCCTTCTTTTTTTCATTTAATATCTTTTGCTGAAACAATTTTTCCTTCTGCAGTTTTATAGGTTACTGTTACAGTATCACCTATATTAAGGATAACTACATTTTCTGCTTCTGCGGCAGCAATTGAATAATAAATTGCCTTACCATCAAGAGCGATGTAGTAAACGCTGTTGCCGTTTACAACTGCAGTTCTGATATCCGAAATCACACCTGAAACAGTTTTAATTTCTGATGGAGTTGTTTGTGTTGAGCCGTTGTCTGCACTCTCGCCTCCACTAATTGAATCGGGAAGAACTACGTTATAATCAATGTTGAGAATCTTCTTTGTACTCAGCTTCACCTTATTAACATAAGCTTTAAGGCATGCTTCAAGGTCAGGGTTAGCGTCATCCTCGCTTCTTACAGCATCCTGAACTCTTTCAACGCTTACCATTGCATAGCTCTTAACAACGTTGTTGTCTTTAAGAGCCATAAAGTATGTTGCTTCGCCGTCAATGTTGAGAAGAATCGGGAACGTTGCGTTCCAGCCCTTATCGGAAACGATACCCTGAGCAGATGTCTGAGCACCGCTTTCAGTTGTACCTGCAATTCTCTGGAAAACTGCTTCCTTTGTACGCTGGTTAATAATTGCAAAACCAATAATAGAGTCATCATTTGTAACAGATGTTACACCTGTGTAGAGCCAAACGTCATCGCCACTTGCGATACAGCTTGAACCAACTGTTGTAGAAACAACATTTTCCTGACCGATGTAGCCGTTGATAAATCCGCCGCTGTATTTACCGAAGTAGTTATACTGCTGAACAAGAAGGTCCTCAGAATAAATCTGGTCTATCCACTGAATTGCGTCGTTTTCTCTGATTTGTTCAAGAGAATAATATTCAATATTATTTTTATCACAAGCGTCAACAAGCACAACGCCGATAACGTCGGCACCGCCTACAAGACCGATTGTTTTGTCTATACGCTCACATACCCAATATGGATGTCCTGCCTCATCAATTTCAAGAGAAGGTGTACCGAACATATATGTTGGATATTTGAATCTGAGCACGCGGTCAAGGCGCTCGTTAAGATATTCACCTGTTGAAACCTTAATGTTAGGAAGATCGTTTTTGGAAAGGTCAACAACTTCTGCTTCCTGAGTATACATATTTACTGCAACGTATGCAGGAAAGCCATCTTTAGTGTTCTTTATCCATTTAAAGAAATCGCCATATTTAAGTGGGAAAATTCTATATGGGTTGCCCTGATAGTTAATCTGAGTTGAAAATTTCTCGTCAATAACAAACTGAGAAACTTTTTCAAGCTCACCAAGAGTTTTGTTTGCAAGAACAAGAGCTGCGTCCTTATCTATCATAGGAACACTCTGGAAGTCTGAAAGGCTTGTAATTGTTGTAATACTCTTATCGCTCTCGCCAAAGTTCTGAGTATCAACGCTGATAATTTCGCTATAATCCTTAGCGCGGAAAAGAGGCGCTGAAACAAGATAACCTATACCAAGAACAAGTGCAAAAACAAGGCCTATAATAATTGGCGCAATTGCTCTTTTCTTAACATAAGGAATATATTCAGGTTTTATAAATGCTTTTGTTGTAAGAACTGTCATACCAATATAGATTGCAAGCACAACTGCAACAAAATAGTAAAGCTCCATAGCCTTAAAATTAAGAGCAGGGAGCATAAAATAATATGCTACCGCACCGCCTATAAAGGTAACTATAAGAGAAATAATTATTTTGAGAACCTTTTTCTCAGGTGGAATAACAACCTCTTTAGGTGCACCCTTACCTGAAAAATCAACTTTGATTGGGTCCATCATAACAACTCCTTTTCAAGAAATGTATATTTGTTAATTATATACTATATGGCATTCAAATACAAGACTTTAACACGTTTTAATCCTGCAATTGCCATAAACAAGCCGAAGAATATATAGCCTCAGTATTTATCCCTGTAATATTAGGGTTTATAGATACAATAGACTTTCTATAGAATAGCGGTATAAATGGAACTTCTGTTTCAAAACTTTCAACAAAAGTCATAAAGGAATCTGTACCGTTTCTGTAACTTTCATAATGAGGGAAGAAATCTTCGTTGATGCCATATGAAAGCTGACCATTCTTTTTGAAAAACTCTTGCAGATTATAATCATCAGAAAATTGAGTTTCGCCAATATAAAGGCCAAAATGACCCTCATTAAGAGCTTTTTTAAAGTCATCAAGAGTTTTCTTCTCAGTTATACTTACGCCAAAGCCTAAATCTTCAAGAGATTTTTTCACTGCATCTGCAACTGCTCTTTTATATTCGTTTTCAGTACAAACAAGTATATTAACTTTTAGAGCGGTTGTACCATTGGTACGGATTCCCTCTGAATTAAATTTATTATAGCCATTTCTTTCCAGAATATCTATAGCTCTACGAGTTTCACCTGAAAGGGATGGAAGATTTTCTGTATTAAGCTGATAAAATTCTGTTCTGTAAGGCGTAACCACCGCATCTGTTTGACCTAAAAACGAGGACGCACCTACGCTGCTACGGTCTATACCTACATTTATTGCTTGCCTTACCCAATCAATTGAGGTAAGGGAGCCTGCCCATCTGCAATTCACACCCAAATAAACAAAATTATTCATAGGGGTTGAAACAGTTTCAGAAGAAAGATTCATATATTTTTCGAAACTTAAATCCTGAGAATAAACACTTATCTTGTTTGCTTTAAATGGATATATCGGGCTTGAAATACCTGCCATATCGTAAAGAGCAATTTGTTTGTTAAAGCTCTCCTTGTATTCTCTATGAATAGTATTAACCTGAAAATAAGGTGCATCTTCTAGATACTGCAACTTATATTTCCCGCTACCTATACTTTTTCCATTTGAAATTCTAATTATAGGAAAGTTAAGAATATTCAAAGCAAATGGATTTTCACGGGACAAATTAAATATAACAGTAAGATTATCCACAACCTTAACAGAATCAATATCTGTAAGAGATGACTTGTAGTAATCGTTTTTCTTCGCAAACTCAAACGAAGCCTTTACATAAGCAGCATTTAGCTCAACACCATCTGAAAAGCATACTCCGTCAACAAGTTTTATAGTAACTGTTTTACCCTCAACTTTACCATCTGCAGCAAGAACAGCTTTACCCTTGCCATCCTTCGTTGGTACATAAAGGCTTTCATACATAACAGGAATAAGATTTCTGTTGGTTGTGCTTACTGCACTGTACGGCGCCAGACTATCAGAACTCATATAAGGAAATGCAATATCTGCACTTATAACCTGAGTTGGTAAAACATAGTCATCTGTTCCGGAAGGATTTTCTTCGCGCTTACCACAAGAAAAAAGTGTTACGGAAATAACCACTACAAGCAAAATAGCTATAAGCCTTTTAATCACCTTATATCCACCCTTTCTATTGAAAGCGCCTTACCATTCTTTTCGTCTATCTCGAGCAAGACTCCGTTTATTGCATATTCGCCCTGAGCATTTTCAAATCTTACAGGAAGATTCGTCTTGAATTTCTTAATAGTAAGCTCAGGTTCTATACCCAAAACAGATTGAACAGGGCCGCACATTCCAACGTCCGTTATATATGCAGTGCCCTTTGGTAAAAGCTGGTCGTCCGCAGTTTGAACATGGGTATGAGTACCCAAAACAGCTGTAACTTTGCCATCAAGATAAAAACCCATTGCCCTTTTTTCTGCAGTTGCTTCCGCATGGAAATCAACAACAACAGTTTTGCAACCATCAATTTCAGCGAGAGCTTTATCAATTTCTGAAAACGGATTACCTAAAGGCTCAGAATATACTGTACCTAACATATTTATAACAGCAATCCTATATCTGCCCTTGTCAATTATTCCAACACCTTGACCGGGAGCACCAACAGGATAGTTATACGGCCTTACCACAGGCACATCACCTTCAAGGTACTCCATAATTTCAGGACGCTTAAAGGTATGATTTCCCAAAGTTACAAAATCAACACCACTATCAAGCAGCATCTCAATAGATTGAGACGTAACCCCATTACCCTGAGCCGAGTTTTCACCATTGGCAATACACACATCTATGCAATTTTTTCTTTTGTAGTCAGGGAGCTTTTTCATAAGAAAATCGCATCCGCCTTTGCCTACAACATCACCTAAAAAAAGTAATCGCATATTTTACCATCGTTTCTATATATAGATTATTATAAAAAGTTCAAAAAAGCGAAACCACCATAGTATGAAGGTTTCGCTTTTATTTTGAGTTTAAAAAATATTATTTTGCAAAATCAATTGCGCGACTTTCCCTGATAACGTTAACCTTTATCTGACCGGGGTATTCAAGCTCGCCTTCAATTTTTTGAACAATCTCTCTTGCAAGAAGCACCATCTGGTCATCAGATACTGCCTCAGGCTTAACCATAATACGAACCTCACGACCTGCCTGAATTGCAAATGCGTTGTCAACACCTGCAAATGAAGTTGTAATTTCTTCAAGTTTCTGCAATCTCTGAATATAAGATTCGATGTTTTCACGTCTTGCACCAGGTCTTGCTGCAGAAATAGCATCCGCTGCCTGAACGAGGCAAGCAATAACTGTTTTAGCCTCAACATCACCGTGGTGAGCCTGAATTGCGTGAATAACCTGTTCGTTTTCTTTATTCTTTCTTGCAACTTCAACACCAAGCTCGATATGTGTACCCTCTTTTTCGTGGTCAAGAGCCTTACCTATATCGTGAAGAAGACCTGCGCGCTTAGCCAATTTAACATCCGCACCAAGCTCAGCAGCCATAAGACCTGCAAGGTAAGAAACCTCAAGAGAATGGTTAAGAACATTCTGCCCATAGCTGGTACGGTATTTAAGCTTACCGAGAAGCTTAACAAGCTCGCCGTGGAGTCCGTTAACGCCGGCATCAATAACTGCCTTCTCACCTGTCTGGCGAATGGTATTTTCAACCTCGCGTTTTGATTTTTCGTACATTTCCTCGAT
>CAJGCL010000043.1 GCA_904501675.1 Clostridiaceae bacterium | reverse complement strand
TGTCAAGGTCAAAAACAATTGCTTCAAGCCCCAGCTCTTTTACAACCTGAGGCGTAATATCATTCACTTCGTGAAACATGTATTTTATAGTGGTATCTTTTTCTCTGATTGCCATAAAAACACCCCCAAAATAACCTATTTTAAATATAACACACAAAGTCAGAAAAATAAATATAAAAAATGAAAAAGTTGTCAGATGCATTCTTGAAGGTTGGGTTACCTTGCAATTTTCGTTGTAATGTATAATTAAATCAGTAAAAATTTGTGTAGCATTTTTCTGAAATGATGGTATAATTAGAGGTGTAAAAATAAAAATCACGTGTGGATTACTGTATAGAAACCAACACGATTTTTTAACAGGAGGGCTATAGTTATGGCAGAATTCAAGTACGAAATTAAGGAAAATATCGGTGTTTTATCCGAATCAGCAAACGGCTGGTCGAGAGAATTAAACCTTATATCATGGAATGAAGGAACACCAAAATACGATATCCGCGATTGGGCACCTGACCATTCAAAAATGGGTAAGGGTATTGGCCTTACAAAGGACGAGCTCGAAAATCTTTATAACATTATCGGCGAGGTTCTTGGTAAATAAAAAATATAAAAAAAGAGATGAACCAATCAGGTTCATCTCTCATTTTTTTAATAGAACTTACGCTTACGAGCAGCCTCTGATTTCTTTTTTCTCTTTACAGAAGGTTTCTCATAGTGTTCTCTCTTACGAACTTCCTGGATAACACCGTCTCTTGAAGTCTGTCTCTTAAAACGACGAAGTGCGCTATCTAAAGATTCGTTTTCTTTAACTTTTACCTGACTCATTTATAGTTCCCTCCCTCCGTTGTTACCAACAAAGGTATAATTCTCATAATACGATATGCATTATACTATGTCAAAGCGCAAGTGTCAAGAGAAATTTTATGAAATTTTATTGTTTTCTTGTACTCGTGTTTTTGAATTTCTGCTCTTCTTCGTGCATAAATTGAATATATATGGCAATAAATGTTTTAACGCTTTGTAAACTTTGGTAATTATTTAAATTTTTCCCTAAAAATACTTGATAATTTCTCTAAAAAGGTATATTATATGTTTAGCACTCGAAACATTGGAGTGCTAAAGACAGAAATAATAATTTATATATATCGGGAGGCATTTTATATGACACTCAAACCATTGGGCGACAGAGTCGTTCTTAAATTCTGCGAAGCAGAAGAAACAACAAAGGGTGGTATTATCCTTGCTGCCGCTTCTCAGGAAAAGCCACAGACTGCTGAAATTCTTGCAGTTGGCCCGGGCGGAATTGTAGACGGCAAAGAGGTTCAGATGCAGGTTAAGGTTGGGGATAAGGTTATCCTTAGCAAATATTCAGGTACAGAAGTTAAAATCGATGGCGAAACACTTATTGTTGTTCGTCAGAATGATATTCTTGCAATTGTTGAATAATTATTTCATATTAAATATACACGGAGGTTTTTACTATGGCTAAGCAAATCATTTATGGTGAAGAAGCTCGCCGCGCCCTTCAGGCAGGTATTGATAAGCTTTCAAACACCGTTAAAATTACATTAGGCCCTAAGGGCAGAAACGTTGTTCTTGATAAGAAATATGGCGCTCCTCTTATAACAAATGATGGCGTTACAATCGCAAAAGAGGTTGAGCTTGAAGACGCTTTCGAGAATATGGGCGCTCAGCTTGTTAAAGAGGTTGCTACAAAAACAAATGACGTTGCAGGCGACGGTACAACAACTGCTACTCTTCTTGCTCAGGCTCTTGTTCGCGAGGGTATGAAGAACGTTGTTGCAGGCGCAAACCCAATGGTTCTTAAAAAGGGTATCAAAAATGCAGTTGCAAATGTTGTTGATACAATCAAGGCAAACTCAAAGCCTGTTGAATCTTCAAGCGATATTGCAAGAATTGCAACAGTTTCATCTGCAGATGAAAGCATTGGTAACCTTATTGCAGAAGCAATGGAAAAGGTTACTGCAGACGGCGTAATCACAGTTGAAGAAAGCAAAACTGCAGAAACAAGCTGCGATGTTGTTGAAGGTATGCAGTTTGACCGCGGCTACATTTCACCTTATATGGTAACAGATACCGATAAGATGGAAGCAGTTATTGATGACCCATTCATTCTTATTACAGATAAAAAGATTTCTAACATTCAGGAGGTTCTTCCTCTCCTTGAAAAAATCGTTCAGGCAGGTAAAAAGCTTGTAATTGTTGCAGAAGATATTGAGGGCGAAGCTCTTGCAACTCTTCTTGTTAACAAGCTCCGCGGTACCTTCACTTGCGTAGGTGTTAAGGCGCCAGGCTTTGGCGACAGAAGAAAAGAAATGCTCCGCGATATTGCTATCCTTACAGGCGGCGAGGTTATCACAGAAGAGCTTGGCCTTGACCTTAAGGATGCTCAGGTTAACCAGCTCGGTCGCGCAAGACAGATTAAAATCTCTAAAGAGAACACAATCATTGTTGACGGTGCAGGCGATACAAACGAAATCGCTGCAAGAGTTAATCAGATTAAAGCTCAGATTGAAACAACAACATCTGATTTCGATAGAGAAAAGCTTCAAGAAAGACTTGCAAAGCTTGCAGGCGGTGTAGCAGTTATCCGCGTTGGTGCCGCTACCGAAACCGAAATGATGGAAATGAAGCTTCGTATTGAAGATGCTCTTGCTGCAACAAAGGCTGCAATTGAAGAAGGCTTCGTTGCAGGTGGTGGCGTTGCTCTTCTTAATGCAATCCCAGCTCTTGATGCATATATTGCTTCCCTTGCTGATGCAGACGAAATCACAGGTGCAAAAATTGTTCGCAAGGCAATTGAAGAGCCTGTTCGCCAGATTGCTGCAAACGCAGGCCTTGAAGGTTCAGTTATTATAGATGGTATTCTTCGTTCAGGAAAAACAGGCTACGGCTTCAACTTTGCAACTGAAGAATACACAGATATGGCAGAGGCAGGTATCCTTGACCCAACTAAGGTTACTCGTTCAGCTCTTCAGAACGCATCAAGCGTTGCTGCAATGGTGCTTACAACAGAAAGCCTTGTGGCAGATAAACCGGATCCTGCAGCAGATGCAGCAAGCGCAGCTGCAATGGCAGCAGCTCAGGGCGGCGGAATGTATTAATTGAAAAACGCTGTACGTTTTTCAGCGATATAAATCCTTTGCAGGATTTGCAATATGCCTGACGGCTCAATATATCTTCGATGCGATATGTGCCTATGGCACACAAGAAAAGTTTATATCATAAAAAAATAGCTGTGTCGTAAGGCATAGCTATTTTTATTTCGAAAAGCCTTCGCGAAGCTCTGGCAGCTTTATAAGGGCTTCCCCTGAATTCCTAATTTTGCTAAATCCCCATCTTGACTTTATTAATTAATATGGTATAATCGTTTTTATAAAGGGGGATTATCCTATGAAAAAATCGTTATTTAAACTTTTATCTTTAGTAATGGTTCTTTGTATGCTTTTCAGCGTTATGCAGATTTCTGCTACCGCTGCAGTTAAAACATACAAAATCACCAACCCATATGCAAGCGTAACTTCTTTACTTGCAAATGAAGATAACCACTACAAAACAAATCTTCACACTCACTCAACCTATAGCGATGCATATATCGATTTAAACGCAATGGTTAAGGAGCACTATAATCAGAACTTTGATATCCTCGCTATGGCTGACCATGGTGTTATTGGTAAGCCTTGGAATGAACAGCCAACTCTCATTCCTCTCTATCAGTATAACCATGTTATGCTCAACGAGCAGTCTCACCTTTCAGATGAAGAATTTGAAGGTATTCTTAATGGTACATATAAGGATGACCATACAAGACGTACTGTTGAAAATGGTATGGAATGTGTAACAGGTGCTATTGAGGCTAATATGCTTGTTGCTCAGAAGAACCACATTAATGGTTACTTTATGAATGACGACAGAACAGAAGGCATTCTTGGTGATGAAGGCGACTTCGACACAATGCTTGGTATGATTGAGGATGCAGGCGGTATCTCCCACATTAACCACCCTGGTGACTGGCTTGGTTCAGCAAACGGCGAGTTAGTTTACGACGAAGACGGCAATGTTATGCTTACACCTAACGGTGACGAAATGACAAAGGGCTACCAGATCGCAACAGATCCACGTAATGTTCAGTTCTTTGCTAAATCTCTTCGCAAGTACAAATCCTGCCTTGGTATTGAGGTTTACAACTCATTCGACCGTCCAACATCTAAGGACCGCGTTCTTTGGGATGAGCTCCTTAAGGTTACAATTCCTGAAGGCAGAAACGTTTGGGGCTTTGCTAACAACGATGCTCACGGATATTACGATGTTGATACAGCATTTATGGATTTCGTTCTTCCTGAGTACTCACCTGAAAACCTTCGTTCCGCTATGGAAAATGGTGCTTTCTTTGCTGTTTCAAGATACGAAGCTGGCGAAAGAATCGCAACAGAGGATGCATATCCTACAGTAACATGCATCATAGTTGATGACGATGCTGATACAATCACAATTATCGGTAAAAACACTGATCAGATTAAATGGATTGCAGACGGTGTTACACTTCAGACAGATACAGTTTCAACAAACGGTGTTGTTGCTTCAACAATCAAGCTTGCAGACTATTCTGACGAAATCAGCTGCTACGTTCGTGCAGAGCTTAACGGTAAAGGCGGTACAACTCTTACACAGGCTTTCGTTTGCGATGACGGCCATATGGACGAAATCGCAACAAAAGGACCTTACAATCCTGCTCCTGTTGATGCAGTTGCTCTTATCCGTTCAATCCTCAAGTTCCTTCTCAGAACAATTACCGGTTTTGTTAAATAATTAAACAACATATAAAATGAGCGTTATCGAAAAAGATAACGCTCATTTTTATTATTCACTTTCTTCTTCCGTTTCCTTCTGAAATTCCCTGTAGTTCACTTTGCCGATTTTTGTTGTTGGCAAAGCGTCAGTAAACTCAAATTCTGTAGGCTGTGCATTCTTCGCAATGTGCTGCTTGCAGAACTCTTTTATCTCCTTTTCAACCTCCGCGGTACGCTGAACACCTTTTTTGAGAACAATAACTGCCTTTGGTGCTTCTTGCTTTACCTTATCTTTTACGCCAACCACAACGCTTGATGCAACATATCTGCATTTGTTGATTGCGTTTTCAAGCTCTGTTGGATAAATGTTATAGCCGTTTGAAATAATCATTCTCTTAAGGCGTGATGTAAAGTGAAGAACGCCACTGTCATCAACAAAGCCAAGGTCGCCTGTGTGGAGCCAAGTAACGCCATCCTCGTGAACTCTTAATGCATTTTTGGTTTCTTCAGGCTCGTTAAGGTAACCCATCATAACAGTCGGAGCGTTAACACAGATTTCGCCAACAGTTCCTGCAGGCAGCTCTTCATTTGTTTCAGGGTCGCAGATTTTAATGATGTTATCAGGGTTAGGAATACCAAGATTGTCCGTTTCCTCTATTGTATCTGCGGTAGCAGCAATAAATGCTGTTGCCTCGGAAAGACCGTAGCCAACCTGAATATGAGCATCGGAACCGCAACCTTTAAAATATTCAAGCACCTTTTCGCGAACATCATCGCTGAGGTAATCGCCACCTGAAAGAATAACCTTAACTGAGCTGAGGCTGTCAGGCCCTAAAGGCGGGTTATTCGTCATAGCCTTCAGCATTGTAGGAATTGCAGGAAGAAGGTTGGGCTTTTTCTTCTTGATTGTGTTATTCAGATCGCCAACGCTGATTTTAGGAAGAAGTATGCATTTGAGACCTAACGTCAACGGAACGTGAATGCTTACGCATAATCCAAAACCGTGGAAAATAGGAAGAGCAGAAAGGATAGAGTTACCTGCTCTCGCCTCTTTACAAACTGCGTAGCACTGTGTTGCAAGAGAGTTGAAGCAAAGGTTTGAAAGCACAATACCCTTTGATTTACCTGTTGTTCCGCCACTGTAGATAATAACTGCAGGGTCATCTTTAGTACGCTTAATAATAGGACCGTAAGCAACGCCCATATTAAGGAAATCTTTCCATCGGATAAACTCTGCAGGATACCTGAGAGCTTTTCTGTTTTTAAGGTTATATGCCGTTCTGAGAAGCGGTTTCATCGAATTTGAAACCTCACAAACAACAACCTTTGCCTTCACGCCCTCAACCTTAAGAGCAGAAACATCTGTTGTGAAAACAAGAGTTGAGTTTGTTGCTTCAACGGCTTTTACAATATCGTCGTGGTCGCTTAAAGGGTGAATAACGTTGCAAACCGCACCAATTTTATTAATAGCGTAAATAAGGAAGATCGCCTCAGGCATATTTGGCATACAAATTGTTACGCTTTCATTGGGCACAACGTCAAGCCCTAAAAGAGCCTGAGCTACCTGCTCTATGTGCTCGCTTAAATCTCTGTAAGTAAATTCAACATCAAAATATTCCATTGCGAGGCTTTTAGGATACGCTCTTATTGCGTCATAAAGCATATCGTATATAGAGCCTTGGTGATAATCTAATTTTTCAGGCATCTCACCATAGTACTGAAGCCATTTTTTCTCATATTCAATGTTTTCTGCCAACTGAACAGGTGTCATTTTTGAAAGGTATTCGCATGGTTTCCCCATATTCTCGCCTCCTTTTAAAACTAAAATGATGATACGTGTTATTTTTTATAAAGTCAAGGCATTTTATGTTAATTTTACCCCAAAAGCGAAACATTAAACAGGTGTTGTATAATGTAATATTGCAGTTGCAACCTTTATTAATTTAGTGTATCATATTAATATAAAATTTTTAGGAGATATATTATGCTTTCAATAAGAAAATACGAGGACAAGGATTATAAGGATGTGCAGTACGTTTGCCTGCATTGTGAGGATGGCCCTGAGGACCCACCTGATTTACAGGAATTTGTTCTTCATACCTTCTGCGATTATTATATAGATAACGAGCCACAGAACTGCTTCGTGCTCGATGACGACGGTAAAGCAGTAGGTTATGTTATCTGTGCAGAAAATTACGACAACTACAAAAAGAATTTTGATGAAAAATATCTTCCTCTCAACGCCCATCTTGACGAGGGTCTTTACAACTGGGCAAAAAATTCTACTGTTCTTCAGGAGAAATATAAAGACGAATACCCTGCTCACCTTCATATAGACCTTACTCCCCCATATCACCACAAGGGCTTTGGTACACAGCTTATAAAAGCATTATGCAAGCATCTTTGCGAAAAAGGCATTCCCGGTGTTATGCTTACCGTTGGCTCTAAAAATGAAAACGGCGTTAAATTCTATAAAAAATGTGGTTTTACATTGTTAGAGCAAAAGGATAGCGAGGGTGAAATCGCTTTTGGAATAAAAACAAACTCCTTTGAGGATTGATTGTATGAATAAAGATAAAATCACAAGAAAAGCTATTGAAACACTTGCAGATGCAGTAATCAGTTGTATGCCGAAAAAATATTTTACTACATCCGAAAAAGCAAACAAATATATGCTTTCAGGTGATAGCGTTTTTTCTTCGGATAAAGGCGAGTTTTTCACCTGTGGCTTTGGAAAGGCTGACCTTACACCCAAGGATGTTAACGAAAAAACATATTATATTGCAGGCTATGGCTCAAATAACGCTGCAAAAAGTGTGCTCGACCATATGTTTGCCCGTGCGTTTTTTATAGATGATAACACAGGCAGAGGCGGTGCAGTAATCTGCGCTGTTGACGCAGTTGGTCTTAGCAGACGTGATATAAACGATATACGTAAAATAGTTCTCCAAAGCGGTAAAACAGAAAATCTTAAATCAATTTCCGTCTGCGCAACCCATACTCATTCAGCTATAGATACTCAGGGCTTGTGGGGTGAAAAGATTTTTAAAAGCGGACGAAATGAAGAATATATGAAATTCTTTAAGGAAAAGACCGCCGAGGCAATTATAAAGGCTTACGAAAACAGAAAAAACGGTAAGCTTTTTTACTCTGTTTGCAAAACAAAGGATATGCATTGCGATTACAGGTTACCTGACGCTTACGACGAAAATCTTACAAAGCTCCGTTTTGAAAGCTTTGACGGTTCTGAAAATGTTCAGGTTATAAACTTTGCCTGCCACGCAGAGCTTCTCGGCAGTAAAAGTAACAGTATAAGCGCAGATTTTCCTTGCTATATGATAAAGGAAATTGAAGAAAACAACGAAAACACAAACGCTGTTTACATAAATGGCGCAATCGGCGGTATGATTTCTGCAAAGGAAATAAGAAAGGTTTACCGCCACGAATTTGATTGCCTTAAGTATACTCAGGAATATGGAAAAAGCTTAGGTGAGCTTGCAAATTCTATGACAAATGAAGAAGAGCTTATACCACTTTTAAATATTAAATCTGTTCCTGTTAAAATAAAGGCAGATAACTTTGTTCTTATTTTTGCAAGGCTCATGAATGTGATCAATAACGATTGCCTGCGCAGTAATAAAAGAAAAGAAGCGTATGTTGCAACAGAGCTGGGATATCTTGAATTAGGAAGCAAGCAGATTGGTGCTTTCCTTATCCCAGGCGAGTTGTTCCCTGAGCTGTGGAACGGTCAGTTTTTATCTGCTGATGAATCTGCAACAGGTAAAAAAGCGGAATACAACATCTTGTCCCCAATGACTGATTGCGACCACAATTTTGTTGTTGGTCTTTGTAACGACGAGTTAGGTTATATTATCCCTGATAACGACTTTTTATTAAATGAAAAAACGCCATACATTGACGCAGCTAAAGACAGATTCGACAGAAGGCACTATGAGGAAACAAACTCTACCGGTCCTGATACGGCGCGTACAATTCTTGACGAAACATTTAACCTGATAAAATCTGTAAAATGAAAGCAGGTGAAAGCGTGAAGCACTATCTCGGAATAGACGGTGGCGGTACAAAAACTACTGCCGTTGTTGCAGACGAAAAAGGAAAAATCCTTTTCAGAGCTCAAGGCAAGTCAATAAATTTCTATGGCGTAGGAATGGAAAAGGCACGAGAAAACCTTGCCGTAATAATAACCAAAATACAAGAAAAGACAGGTATTGAAGATTTTTACTCTGCCTTTATAGGTTGCTCCGCCCTTGACACAGAAGCTGACAAGAAAACAATCGATGCTCTTTGTGGCGGAATAATAAATGCCGAAAAAATCGGTATGAACAGTGATGTTTTTGTGGCTCTCAAAGCAGCCTCGGGTAATTCTGTTGCAATATGCGGAACAGGCTCCATGGCAATAGGTGAAGCAAAAGACGGCTCCGTAATCATAAAAGGCGGTTGGGGACATATTTTAGGTGATGAGGGCTCAGGCTATTCAATTGCTGTTTCTGCTCTTAAAAAATGCTGCATTTGCTACGATAAAGGCATTAAAACTCCTCTTGTTGATGAAGCAATAAAATTTTTCGGTATAAAGAATTTCAGAGAAATTATTGATATTATTTACTCTCCCGAAACCGCTAAAGACTCCATTGCAGGCTTCGCGGGAATTGTAGGAAGCCTTGCCCAAGAAGACAAAGCTTGCAAGAAGATTATAGAGGCGGAAGCTGCTGCTTTTGCACATACTGTTATCTCTCTTATATCTCAATTAGGAAAAGGTGCTCACCTTTCTCTTTATGGTGGTGTGTTTAATAATTCTCTTTTCCGTGAGATATTCTGCAATAAGGTTAAAGAAAGCTACCCTGAAACTATAATTGATTCACTCACAACACCTGCAGAAGAGGGCGCATTGAAAGCGTCAATGGAGTTAAAATGAAAAAGCAATTTGAATACATAGAAAATGTAAAGAGAATAATTGAACAAATTGAAGAAAAATGTTCAGAAAATATTGAGGATGCTGCAAAAGCGTTTTCGGAAGCTCTTATAAAAAAGAGCAAAATCTTTCTCTTTGGCACAGGTCATTCCCATATGCTTTCAGAAGAGCTTTTCTACAGAGCAGGCGGTCTTTTGAACATTCAGCCTATTCTCATTGGTGAGCTTATGCTCCATATTTCCGCTTCAGAAAGCACAGAAAAAGAGCGTGAGGAGGGCCTTGCGGAAAAGATTTTTTCCGATTACGGAATAAGCGAAAATGACGTTATCGTTATAATTTCCAATTCAGGCAGAAACAGTGTTATAGTTGATATGGCGCTCCTCTGTAAAGAAAAAAATGTTAAAGCTATTGCTCTTACCAGCCTTAACCACTCTCTTGCAGGAGAGTCTCGCCACCGTAGTGGAAAACGCCTTTGCGAAATTGCAGATATTGTTCTCGATAACTGCGGTTGCCTTGGTGATGCCTGTATAGAGGTTGATGGTGTCAACGGAAAAATCTGCGCTACGTCTACTGTTTCAGGCGCGCTTATTTTGAATGCAGTTGTAGCAAGGGCAGTAGAAATATGTGCCGAAAAAGATTTTTGCCCTGAGCATTTTTTAAGCGCTAACGTTGATGGCGGAGACCAAGTGAATAATGAGCTGATTGAAAAATATAAAAAGGAGATTAAGCACCTGTGATTTATCCTGTTCCACAAAAAGTCAACCTTAATGGTGAGAAAATCGAAATAAAGACCTTGTCTGTTTCAGGCGATTTCAAAGGAATTGCCGAAAAAGTTTTTGGAGATTACGGAATTTCTGTTGATGGCGGTTTCAATGTTGTATTCAGATATGAAAACAGCAAAAGAACTACATATGCAGAGGAAATCTGCCGTCTTACAGATGAAAAATATATAATCACAATAACTAAAAATGAAATTGTTGTAGTCTGTTCTTGCGAAAAAAGTGCTTTCAGAGGTGCTAACACTCTTGCAAAGCTTATTGTTGCAAACGAAGCTTGTGAAGGCACAATTGAGGACTACCCTCTTTTCAAAAAAAGAGGGTATATTGAAGGCTTTTACGGTCATACATGGGAGAATGAAAAAAGAGCTTCTGTTATGAAGCTTATGGCGCGTTATGGAATGAATACTTTCTTCTATGGCCCTAAAGACGATATTTACCACAGAGAAAAATGGAGAGATTTATATCCAGAAAAAGAGCTTTCAGAGTTAAAAGCGCTTTTCGACCTTGCTTGCGAAAATTATCTTGATTTTCATTGGGCAGTTGGTCCCGGTCTTACATATAAATACACATCGGAAGAGGATTTTCAGCTTCTTATAAATAAAATCAAAAGCATTTACGCTTTAGGGGTAAGAAATTTCGGCCTTCTTCTTGACGATATTCCCTGGGAGTTTCAGTATGACGAGGATGCAAAGGAATTTGATTCCATAGTTGACGCCCACGTTTACCTGATTAATAAAGCTTATCAGACTCTCAAGGATTTTGACCCATCAATTTCTCTTACTGTTTGCCCGACTCAATACAGTGGCGATGCAAACGGCTATTATATTTCAAAATTCGGCTCAGGAATCCCCTCTGATGTAAACCTTTTCTGGACAGGCGCAGAAATATGTTCAAGAGTGCTTACTGTAAGGGAAGCAGACGAATTAGCAAACGCCACCCACCACAAGCCTCTCTACTGGGATAATTTCCCTGTTAATGACTGTGAGATGTTTCAGGAAATGCATCTGGGGGCAATAATCGGCAGAGATAAGGAGCTTTATAAATCCTGCGAAGGTATAATTTCAAATGTTATGGAATATGCGGAGTGTTCAAAAATTCCTCTTCTCACAATTGGGGATTTCTTATGGAATCCTGTTTCCTATAATCCTGAAAAATCTCTTGAAAATGCTCACAAGGAAATTTTAGGTGAAAACGCACAGCGATTCGCATATTTTGCTGACCATTTAGGCGTTTCCTGTCTTTCAAGATACAGCTCCGCTTTTATGGGCAACACTCTCAGTCACGTAGCATTTCTTGAAGCAAGCGGCAAAAAAGAGGAAGCACTGGCATATCTTAGTGAGTATATTAAGAATATATATGACTGCTACAATATGCTTTGCGATACATCTGTACCTCTTTTTGACGAGCTTAAAAAGTGGGTAAGAAAGTTTGGTATGTGTTGCGATTTGCTTCAGAATATTTATGATGCAAAAAAATCTCCGTCAAAAAAGAATCTGGAGATTTTAGAAGAGAATCTTAAAAAATATAATTCCGATGGTGTTCTTTTAACAGGCTTCTGCTTAAGAGAAGCCGGTGAAAAAACAATCAAATGGTTAAAGGAGAGTTTATAATGAGCAAGGAGCTTCCAAGAACATATAAAAGCTTTACAGAGTGGAAAGAAAAGTCAAAGCAGACAGAATATACTGAAGAAACACCGCTTCTCAATCCTGACGGAACCTTAAACGCTAAGGGCTGGGCAAGAAAAAATCATTTTACATACGATAGAAACCTTGTTAAAACAGGTATTATGAGCCGTAAGGAATGGGATTTTTATAACATTCTTGTCGGGGACGAAATGCAGGTTCTCGTAAGCTTTGCTAATATTAACCTTGGTGGATATGTTGCCGCTAAGCTTACAAATGTTAAAACAGGTGAGGTTATCTGCGACTCCATTCAGTATTTTCTTGGTGCAAACAAGCATGTTCCACCTGCAAAGGGCGATGTTCCAAACCGCTATAAAGACAAAATCGGCAAAACTGAATTTGATTTTGATACTAAGCAAACAGAGCGTACACTCTGGTACAAGGGTGTATATAAAGGTAAGCCTGTTGAGGTTAATGTTAAAATGGAAATCCCTGAAGGTCTTGAAAATATTACTACGATTTTTCCTTTTAACGAAGATAACACAAAATATTTTATGACCACAAAGCAAATGTGTATGCCTTGCGAAGGTGAGTTCAAATTCGGAGATTATACCTACAAATTCTCTATGGATAACTCCTTCTGCACTCTTGACTGGGGCAGAGTTAATACTGTTCATAAAATGGTATGGTACTGGGGGAGCGGTAACAAATATATTACCGACGAAAATGGCGAAAAGCACCTTTTCGGCTTCGAAATTACTTGGGCAATCGGTGATGAATCCAACGCAACGGAAACCTGCATTTTCTATGACGGCAAGGTGCATAAAATAGGTGCGGTAGACGTTGAAAAATTCCCTAAGGACAGATTCCTTGAGGAATGGAAATTTATTTCCGAGGACGGCAGATTCAATATGACAATGACGCCTACCTTGGATAACCACACAGATGTTGACTTTAAGGTTGGCAGAATGAACTGCCATCAGATTTTCGGCAACTGGAACGGCGATGTTACACTTGACGACGGCACAAAAATTAAAATAAAGGACCTTTTCACCTTCTGCGAGTATGTTGAAAACAGATGGTAATTTTATGAGCAAAAAATTTCTATCCTTTATTCTCTCTTTAAGCTTTTGCATTTCTCTTATGCCGTTTTCTTTCGCAACAGCAGAGCCTAAAATTGTTATATTGCCGTCAAAATACTCATCTCATATGCTTTTTAAACAAAATGAACCTATGGTAATTGAAGGTGAGTCCCCACGCAACGCCGAAATAAGTGCAGAGCTTTATAAGGGTGAGGAGCTGATAGCACAAGGAAAATGCAAAGCAACACATTGCCGTTTTGAAATAGTGCTTCAGGCACCTGCAGGCTCATATGATAAATACACTCTTATTATCAAAAAGGATGGCAAGGAAGCAAAGAAATTTATTGATGTTGTTTTTGGTGAATTGTGGCTTGCAAGTGGTCAAAGTAATATGATGTACCCGTTAGGTCAATCCAAGGTGGGTACTGATTGGCAGAAAAGTCAAACAAAGCTTAACCCGTGGGTACGAGCATTTTATACTCCCCCATATATTGAATACAATGGCTCAGAAGAAAAGCTTCCTGTTGAACCCCAGAACGACATTAAAAATGCATATTGGGTAACAGGCGAAAATGATGAAATTTACGGCGTAAGTGCAGTAGGCTATTTCTTCGCCGATAAGCTTCAAAAAGATCTGAATATGCCTGTTGGAATTCTCAATCTTTCCTTAGGTGGCTCTCTTGTGGAATCCTGGCTTTCAAGAGATGCAGTTGATAATAATAAAGAGGTCAAAAACTTCCTTGTTGAAAAAGGAACCTATATAGAAAAAGACGACTGGAATGAAGATGAACAGGATGTTTATACTGATATTGCCACAAACTTTAATCAACGCATAAATCCGGTTAAAAATTTCCGCCTATCAGGTATGATATGGTATCAGGGTGAGGGCAATATAGCTGATTCAGCAGATGATTATTTTAACTGCCTATCACTTCTTCAGCATTCATACACCAAACTTTTTAATTATCAAAACGAGTTACTTCCTATTGTTTGCACACAGCTTGCACAGTACTATTATGGTGATGATTTCCCTCTTTCGGAGCGAAACATTGCCTTTTCTGAATGGCAAAAAGAAGAGCCATCCTCCAGGGCGGTTATTTCCATATATGATTTAGAGAATACATATATACAGGAAGTGGGCTCCATTCACCCTGAAACAAAGAAGCCTATCGGCGAAAGAATGGCATTTGCCGCAGAAGGTCTTGTCTATGGTAAGCGCAAATGTTATACAGCACCAACTGTTAAAAAAACTACGATTACAGACAATAACGTGTTTGTTACATTAAATAATACAGGAGACGGTCTACGTATAAATGGTGAGCATCTTAAAGGCTTTACAATATGCGGTGCAGATGGAATTTATGTTGAAGCACAGGCAGAAATAACAGATAAAAATACTGTTAAGGTATACAATGAGCTAATAGAGAAGCCTGAATCTGTTGCTTATGCTTATGGTGTGCGTAACACCCACTCCAATTTGTATTCTTCTGAAAACGGGGCAATTACACTTCCCGTTTCACCATTTGTTACAAATAATGATATATCTGTTCAGCATTGGATTGAAAAGCCATGGATAGATTGCGAAAATGAAACGGCATGGCATTTCCATACAGATTTTACAAGCAACTTTTATTCTGTTTGGGAAAGTGAAAATGCAGAAATATCATTTTCAGAAAATCACGCGTACAGTGGCACAAATGGCTTGTCGGTTAAAGGAACAGGTGAATTTTCAATTAACCCCGCCTTTGAACTTGAGGTTGAAGATGATCGCAAGAAAGAAATACAAACCTTTAATGATACAGATAAAAATTATTCAAATTACAGCACAATGACTGTTCAGGTAAGGAATAACACATCCGAGTCAGTCTCTTTTAAAGGCGTACGTTTTTATGTTGGAAAATACAAATGGTATGCTCCTGCGATTGACAATACTACAGATGTTGAAATAACT
>CAJGCL010000042.1 GCA_904501675.1 Clostridiaceae bacterium | reverse complement strand
GTAGATGAAGCAGATGGAACACTATATGATATATCTGCATCGGAAATATAATCCTCTGTACGTCTATGGTGGTCAATAACAATAGTAGAACCTGCAAGGTCATACAAATCAGGACATTCTGTGAGAGCTTTGCGTTGAGTATCAACTACAATAACAACAGTATCGTCCTTACACATATCAAGAGCCTTTGATGTACTTAAAAAGTACTTGAAACCTTTTTCTTCAAACATTTCAATAAGCGGTGAAGCTAATGTTGTTTTCGAATCAATGGCAATATAAGCCTCAACTCCGCAAGCTTCCGCAAAGAAATACATACCAAGAGCGGCACCTATTGCATCGCAATCAGAATATTTATGACCCATAATGATTGCTTTATTATGTTTTTTTATAAGGGATGAAATATTAGCAGCAGTCTGTCTTGGTGAAACGCGATTATTATCATTCAGTCTGTTAGATACGCCACCAAAATAAATATAGCCACTTTCAGAAAATATTGCAGCCTGGTCGCCACCTCTACCGAGGGCCATATCTAGTGCTTTTTTAGCACGCGATTCGCATTCAGCAAAATTTTCTCCATTACCAACACCTATAGAAAGAGTAGCGTTAACAGAAACATCCTTATACGTGTAACCTCTTACCTCGTTCAAAACAGAAAATTTCTTTTCAGTTAAAGAATCAAGATTACGTTTTTCACCAATTACAACAAAATTGCCATTACCAATTCTTTTTAAAACAATATTTTCATCTTTAAGCCAATCTTCAATTTTACTTTCTATTCCACTGAGAACAAGAGCAAACTTGCTATCAGTAAGTTGTCGGACAAGTTGCTCAATATTATCAACTGTAATGAGCATAACAAATGGACGGGAATATGTATATTCAAGAGCAATCTCTTTTAAAGCGGTATCATCAAACAAATAAAAACAAAGCATCGGATTTGTTTCACTTTTAGCGTTAACAATAAAAGCTGTGTATTGATTATCTGCAAAAGAACCATTAACAATTTTTTCGTTCGAATATTTCTCATATGAAAAATCATCAAAAATATCGTTAATAGAAAGATTTTTGATCTCACAAGACTTGAGAACATCCCCAGAAAACTGTTTGTTATACCAAACCAAATTGCCATACTTATCGCAAATAACAGTTGGTAAAGGAAATTCATCAACTGTACTTGCTTTACCTGTTAAAAGGGCATCATTTACGGCACTAACATACTTTTGGGTTGATTTAAGGTAAAGAACCACATAAAGCACGTCAACAACAAGAATAACCAAGAAAGAAATAAGCAGGATAACAAAAGATTCTCTATTAACAAAACAACAACAAACCATGGCGACAAGCATTAAAATTGCCGCCAAAAAGCCTGCGGGATTCTGATAAAACAAAGCCTTTAACTTCACTTTAAACCTCCATAAGAATCGGTAAAATCATAGGACTACGTTTTGTTCTTTCATACATAAGTCGGGATATTGAATCCCTGAGTTTTGTATTCATCTGGTTTATATCAAAACTGTATGGCGGGAAGCTATCAATAACACTCATGGACAAGGCAACTGCCTCGTTCATTAAAAGCTCAGCTTCCTTAACGTAAACAAAGCCCTTTGAAACAACTTCAGGACCCGAAAGCAGCTCACCGGATGCACCATCAATGGTTGCAGCAATGATTATTATTCCATCCTGACCCAAATGAAGCCTTTCTTTCATAACACGGGTGCCAACATCTCCAACACCATAGCCATCAACATAAACCTTGCCACTTGCTACCGTACCAGAAATAGCAATATTCTTTTCAGAAACAGAAACCTCATATCCGTTATCGGCAATTATTATGTTATGCGGGTCAATACCAATGCTTTCTGCAAGTCTGCCATGGTAACGCAGATGCTTCTGCTCACCATGAACAGGAATAAAATACTTAGGCTTAACAAGAGAAAGCATAAGCTTCAATTCTTCCTGACAAGCATGACCTGAAACATGCACATCATACATTTTCTCGTAAATAACACGAGCACCTAATTTGAGAAGGTCGTTTATTACCTTGAAAACTGTTTTTTCGTTACCCGGAATAGGTTTAGCTGATATAATAACACAATCGTTATATCCAACAGATACTTTTCTGTGATTGCCTGACGCCATTCTGGAAAGAGCAGACATTGGTTCACCCTGACTACCTGTTGTAACAATAACAAGCCTGTCGTCAGAATAATTCTTTATTTCATCAATGCTAATCAAAGTACCATCAGGAATATTCATATAGCCAAGATCTGCAGCTATAGAAACAACATTTTCAAGACTTCTACCCGAAAGCGCAACCTTTCTGCCTGTTCGAGCAGAAATATCAATAATCTGCTGAACTCTATGAATATTAGAGGCAAAGGTGGCGATAATAATACGCTTATCACCCGCATCGTTAAACAAGTTTTTGAATGTCGCACCAACTGTGCTTTCGCTCTGGGCATATCCCGGTTGCTCTGCGTTAGTTGAATCAGACAAAAGACAAAGAACGCCTTCATTACCTAATTCAGCAAATCTTGAAAGATTAATTATTCCGCCATCTATAGGACATGTATCTATTTTAAAGTCGCCTGTCTGAATAATTGTTCCAGAAGCTGTTTTAATCGCAAGAGCGACTGCATCAGGTATAGAGTGGTTGACCTTTATAAATTCAACACGGAAATCGCCTAAAGTGATTTCATCCCCGGCTTTAACAATGTTAATTGTTACATCATGATCAAGAGAGTGTTCGGAAAGTTTACCTTTAATAAGACCTGCAGTTAAAAGCGTTGCGTAAACAGGTACATTTATTTTCTTTAAAAGATAACATAACGCACCAATATGGTCCTCATGACCGTGAGTAATAAGTATACCCTTTATTAAATCAACATTTTTTTCAACAAAAGTAAAATCAGGTATAACAAAGTCAACACCAAGTTGCTCGGATTCAGGGAAAGCGAGACCACAGTCTACAATAAGCTTTGATTTGTTATATTCGTAGCAGGTCATATTTTTACCTACTTCGTTAATGCCACCTAAAAATGAAATCTTAACAGGCTTATCACTTCTCATAGGAGGAACCACCTTCGAATACTTTGCGTATTTATTTTTTTGCTGTGATTTAGGTTTTTTATCTGTAGCTTTTTTCGTTGTTTTATTATTTACTGAAGTTTTCTTATCGCTTGGTTTATTACCCTTGCGACTTTTAGCACTGTTTTTAGATGCACTATCTTTTTTTGATTTTGTCTTTATGTTTTGTTGCTCCTGAGCAGGAGTTTTCTTTTTCTTCATTTCTTTTGACATAAATATCTCCTGTTAAGTAAATTATTCGATTATTCAATAAATCTATATGTAGAGCCGTCCCATTTGACGGCATATTCTCCCAATTATCTAATAATATATAATACAATTAACTAAAAATAATGTCAAGTAATATCTGTCATATCATTCTTTTTCAAAATTCGCTCAACCTCAAGTGCAATTTCTTCTGCTAATTCATACTTATAACTTTTTGCAAATATTTTCATTTTTTTGATATTATCATTTTCAATAACTTTGATTTTAAAAGCCTTATCCTTGATAAACAAAGAAGAATCTGAAAAGGAAATATCATTTTCACCTGAAAATCTGGATGCAATATATGGTATTTTTTTGTCAGTTTCAAGTATTTTTTCAGCAATAAAAAACGACGGTATATTTTCAATTTCTGTTGAAAAATCAAGATGATTTGATGCTATAACTTCAAGCACCTTGAAACAGAGATAAACCGCATCATTGCGCATAATCCGCCAATTCGAACAATTGTTAACATCGTCATAAAATGCAACAAAATCCCGAAGCTTTTCATGAGTGTATTTAACCATGTTGCAAATACAATCAACTCGTGTTCCTGTTTCATTTATTGTAAAATAAATTTTGTCTTTATAATTTTCACATTTTAGTCTTAAAAAAGCTGATTTTACAACATCATTTATAATTTTATTGCTACAGTTAAATATCGGAAAAACGTTTAATGATTCAGAAATATTTTTAACAAGATTATTAACGTATAAATTTTTCATTTTACGTATTATATGAAGCTGACCACATTCATTTTGATTGCATCTTTCTATGTTTGTGTTGAGCATTTTTTCTTTAATACAATAAAATTCTGATTTTGTCATAAAAAAACCATTTTTTTTAACTACAGAAATTATAGTACCGTCATGAAATCCCTGTATGAAAACCCCTGTTTCTATATCACAATACAATAATGTAAAAATAATTGACGATAAAAATCCGAATCCACAATCGAAACAATGATTACCCGTCGAAAGAAGACCTGAAATGAGCGCATGTTTCAAAATAACTGAATTACATTCACTGTTACACATTATTACAATTTTTTCTTTTTTATAGTGAGAACCAATCGCACCACCTAAAAGTGCTGCTTTTTCCGGTGTGTACCCGCAAAAACCTGATATAGATTCATTTTCTTTATAATTAATTATATTATTTTTGAAATTTGAAACATGAGTAAAAGGCCTGATTAATGAACCATTTTCAAGAATTGTTTCTTCAGATAAAACAACATTGTTCCCTAAAATGCTATCAGCAAAAACAGCCGAATTTTTCCTTAATGATACGTTTTCACCGCAAAAAACACCGTCTAAAAAACATCCATTTGAAACAAAGCCACTATTTGATATAAAAGATTTTTTTATATAACTATTCTTAGAAATCAACGAATCCGATTCAATAATCGTGTTGGGTCCAATCACGCTACCTGATTCCACTTGAACGTTTTTACCAAAATATACCGGAGGAACAATTACATAATCACCTTTGGGCATATCGCTCTCAGAGTAGATTCCTTCAGCAATTTCAGGAAGATTAATATTTGTTTTCGCATCCAAAATCATATTTAAAAGTTTTTTATAATTGCGAACATTTTCAATTTTATAAACAAAATCAGCACATTTAACACTTGTATTTTTTCTTGAAAAGAACACGTCATGCAACTCATCAATTGAATTAACAGAACTTAAAACAACAGAAGCATCTTTACTATTAAAAACAGAACAAGCAATCGCTCCATCATTATCTAAAATATTCAACCTTGTAAAGCTCGAAAAATCGGAAAACATCACATCATTTTTCATTTCAAAATACACTGCTGACGAAATAATAACTATGCTATCTTCTTTTGATTCTTCAATGTAGTCCGCTAATTTATTGCATTTATCAAAGCACTTCACATCAATTTCCGTTTGTATTAAAGTTTCCCCCAAAAATACAACTCTATTTATACCACAACTCTTCAACTCTGATGTTTGTTTTTCAACTAAACTACAAGTAATAAGTGATAATTCACTACATGATTTTTTCAGAAGGTAGTCATATATTTCCTCTGATTTCTCATTTATTATCACAGCTAACATCCAATTCCTCCGAAAAATATCATTTATATCTTTAAAATGTTCAATTAATGTGATAATATGTAAAAAAGATTATGAAATGAGTAGGTTTTTAACATTATGAAAACAGTTGAAATCTTCACAGACGGTGCTTGCAGCGGCAATCCCGGTCCAGGTGGTTGGGCATCAATTTTAAGATGTGATGGTGTAGAAAAAGAACTAAGCGGTGGCGAGAAAGAAACAACAAACAACAGAATGGAATTAACCGCTGTTATCAAAGCACTTGAAGCACTTAAATACCCTTGCAAAGTAAAACTCACCACTGACTCAAAGTATGTGTGTGATGCAATAAATCAAAAATGGGTTTATGGATGGCGCGATAATGGTTGGCGTAAGAAAGATAAAAAACCTGCCCTTAACACTGATTTATGGCAACAACTTCTGATTTTACTTGAAATTCACTCGGTTGAATTTTTATGGGTTAAGGGACACAATGATCATCCCGAAAATGAACGTTGCGATAAATTAGCTGTTGCAGAATACGGAAAATACTTATAACAAAAAGCTTGTGTATCCTTAATGGGTACACAAGCTTTATTTATTCCTTTTAACGATATTTTTATAGTCAGGTAAAAACATTTCAATAAAAGAATAGAACTCCTTGCTATGATTATGGTGCTTAATATGAGCCAATTCATGAATTACAACATAATCAATAAATTCCTCATTTTTATCCATAAGATACAAAGAGAAATTGAGACTGTTCTTACCCGAACAGGAACCATACCTCGTTTTTGCAGAGTTTATTCTCACCGAGGTTGGCGTAACACCCATAATTGATGAGAAATATCTCACTTTATCGGGTATAATTTCTTTTGCTTTTTTTCGAAAAATCTCTATTTCTTCGGGCGAATAAGTTTTTTGTTTTTTAACTTTTTCTCTTTGAGTAATTATAGCTTTTTCAAGCCATGTTTTTTTCTCTTGCAGGAACAATTCAATTTCCCTTTCACTTGTATAAAAAGGTGCTCTTACAGTAATCTGACAATCTTTATCGACCTGAAGAGAAAGGGTTTTTCGTTGAGAACGAATAATAGTGTATTCAAATTTCATACTTAAAAACCATTTTTATATTCATCTATCGGCTTACCACCCCGAGAAAGATATTCATTATAAAGCTTCTCCTTATACTCAGGAGTATATGAGTATGTCCACAAATCATACACGCCTTTAAAACTTTCAAATGTAGCGTCAGGATGAACTTTTTCGTTACCCTTAACATATGGTAAATCGATTTCAACAGTACCGTTAGAGGCAATATAATAATTGCCATCAGCAATTTCTATTGATTTTCTGTTGGTCGAGTGAACATCCCAGGTTTCATCAAATTTAATTTGTGTTGCAGGGAAAAGAACACATTTAGCACCAACGAGTTCATAAAACTTTTCAGTTGTACCGAAATGACAATGGTGAGCTTGTTGAACAATATCTGCTTTAAGATATCCGGGATATCTAGCCTCAAGAATATAACTTTCCTCATGCCCTGCATCACCGGGAATAAGCACTTTTGAACCTTCTGCAGTAATCATCAAAACTACTGAAGAATCGTTGTAATTTGTGTTATCTGCAGGAAAAACATCCTCGTGAGAACAAAGTGCATCAAGCTTAAGATTATCTATATAAAAAGTCATTCCTGTATGAAGTCTTACAAGTTCAATTTCAGGATGCTCTGCTATAGCACGTCTCGTGTTAGCATCATACATCTTGTTTGCAAACATCCAACTATCACTATCACGATGCTCAAGCGGAATAAGATTCATATAAATCTTATCAATTATGGTATCTTTCATATAGAAATCAAGATAGTTTGTGAACTGAGCAACATGGTCATCATGACCATGAGTAATAAACCAACCTGCAATATGTATTTTTTCTCCCTCAGGCGTACGCGCTCTGAGGAAATCATGGATTCTTTCACAATCATTTACAGAATAAGTATGAGCACTATCAATAACAAAAAATGCACCTGTACATGTTCTTATAATATAGCACATACCACAATCAATAAGACTATGGTCGACCTCAAACTGCCACAAAGTTGTTTGCGTTTTTTTGATAATGTGTTTAGGTTTAAAATCAGGTAATGCAGTATTCCCGTCAATAACTATTCTGACAGAATTATTGCACCTGAAATATCCAACGCAAACGAGATGATTACCTTTCTTAAAGAATCTGAAAGAATTGTTTTCAATTTCATTCGAATTAACTAAATCAAATAAAAACTTTTCTTTGATTTGCCCACATAAAGAAGTAAAACTTTCCTCGTTGCATTCATTATAAAGGAAAACATAACATTCAGTATCCGAAAAATACTCTAAAGGCTGTGTATTAAAAATCAGATTAGCTGAATATATCAGCTTGTTTTTAATTTCCTGATAAACCATATAATCACTTACCATTAATAAAATTCAAAATATCCTCTTCCTTAGCAGAAACCTTCCCCTGAATCATGGTGTCTCTACCACCACCTCTGCCTTGGAGTGAGGTGTTAATATTCTTTGCAATCTCTTTCATATCAAGGCTTGAGCTACCTGCAATATACGAATATCCATTAACGTCATCGCCTGAAAAAATTAGACAAAGCTCAGCCTTTTGCATACCGAAATTAACCAGAGAACGCATCATTTCAGCATCAAACCCGGAGGTAATATAATAAGCAATATTACCGGAAAAGCACAAATTATTTTCCGCGCTTTGCGCAACGGATTTTTTAAAGTTGATAAACTCCCTGTATAGCTCTTCGTTATCTTTCTGTAAACGTTCAACAGCGCTTGTAACTTCGCCCTGTTTTGCCGAAAGTAAATTTGAAATTTCATAGACACTCTTATATTTATTTCGATAGTCTTCAACAGCATCTAATCCGCTTTTCATTACAAGACGTATACCGCCTCTATGGCGCATAAAATCAAGAATTTTAATAATACCAATCTCGCCTGTTTTATTGAGGTGTGGTGCACAACAAGCGCACAAATCAGTGTTTTCTATCTCAACAAGGCGCACACCTTCAGACAGGTCAAGTTTACTTCTGTAATCAAGCTCCTGAAGCTCATTTTTATCAGGAAAATAACATTTTATATTATAATTCTTGCAAACTGCTTCATTGGCTTTATCTTCAACATCGTCAAGCTGTTCACGAGTCAGTTCACCACTGAAATCAACTGTAACATAATCATCTTCCATGTGAAAACCAACGTTGTTGTATCCATAGAGAGAATGGACAATACCTGAAACAATATGTTCACCGCCATGCTGTTGCATACGCCTGAAACGAGTATTCCAATCAATTTTACAAGAATAAACAGAGCCCTCTTCAAGAGCTATATCAGCAAAATGAACAATCTCACCGTCTATTTCCTGTACATCGGTAATTTTGGCGTTACCGATATACCCGATATCTGCTTTCTGACCGCCACCTTCAAAGAAAAAAGCGGTTTTATCTAAAATAACCTGATACATATCAGAAGATTTGACGCAACTTATAACGGTTGCGTCAAAAGAAAAAATGTATGCATCTGAATAAAATAACTTTTCAGTAATCATATTTATAAATCCTTACTTTATGAATAATAATGCTACTGCAATAATAAACTGGGCAGAATAATAAAGAAGATGGTTTATAACAATAGCAGGTCTGCTTGTTCTTTTCTTCTCTGTCTGACCAAAATACAAACCGGACAAGAATATGTCTGATGCAAGGAATAAAATAAAACCGATTGTAAAAATCAATGCTGATAAAGAATAATCAAAGATAGCGTATCCTGAGCTGATGCCATAAGTATAACCAAGGACAAACATATATATTGCTGTTGTTTTTTTATACCCTCTATAATCAAGCTTCATTAAAGGCTGTGCAATAAATACAATTGCAACACAAACTAAACCGGCAACAAATGAACCGATAAAAGCCTTGAGATTAAAGCCATAGTTAATATACATAGCCGCGATATAAAAAATATGACCAACACCAAAAGAAGTGAAACCGGCCGTCAGATATTCTTTCTCGTATTTTGAGAAAACATATTTTAAATCCAGAGCAATATCACCTAAAAGTCCCCATACCCCACCTACAGCAACAAGGGCACCAACAAGCTTCGGGCAATCAGGATTTTCAACCATAGCAAAAAGTGCTGTGAGAATAAAACAAACACTTACCACAGCCTTCAAAAAAGCCACCTGAAGTGTGACCTTTGCGGTTCTTTTAGAAACAAAAACAACTAATAAAATAAGCCCTAAAGCTAATGTAACATACGTCATAAATATCCTTCTCCTTTACTACTACATAATACCACAATTTTTGGACTTTTTACACTAAAAACCACAGAATGTTTGCATAAAAATTTTATTAAAAGTTTGTTAATAATCACGATTAATTTTTACTTGATTTTAGAAAAAAAGAGTGGTAACATTAAGTAAAAGTTAATACGCCAATGACTTTACGCAAATAACGAGAGCCGTTCACATTTGGACGGCTCTCGTTATTTTCTTTCTTGTTAATTTTGCCCATATTTTTGATGATAAATTATATATGTTACTTAATAAAAAATTATATTATATATTGATTTGCTTCTCAATTTGGTGTAGTATTTCTATATACACAGTTCACATATACTTTTTTCTACAGGAGTGGTTTTATGCCTATTGTTACGCTAAAAAAACTGATTGATAACGCTTCTGAAAAGAAGATTGCTGTTGGTGCTTTTTCTGTTGGAAATATGGAAATGATTTTAGGTGCAATCAGAGCCGCAGAAGAATTTAACACTCCAATCATTATTCAGATTGCCGAGGTAAGATTACCAACCTCACCATTAAAAATAATCGGACCTATGATGGTTGCCGCAGCAAAAAACAGTAAGGTAGATGTATGTGTACATCTTGACCACGGATTAAATTATGAAACAGTTGAAACCGCCCTTGAAATTGGCTTCAGTTCTGTAATGCTTGATGGATCATTACTTCCTTTTGAGGAAAACATTGAATTAACAAAAAAAGTTGTTTCTAAAGCAAAGGAATATGGTGCGTCTGTTGAAGCTGAGCTTGGTGTTGTTGGTGGCAACGAGGGCGACGGAAAAGCACACTCAATTAAAAGCACAAATCCAGATGATGCAAAAACATTTTGTGAAGAAACCGGAATAGACGCTCTTGCAGTTGCAATAGGTAATGCTCACGGGCATTATAAGGTTCAGCCTGAACTCCGTCTTGATGTTTTAAACGAAATAAAAAGCACCTGTTCAACTCCCCTTGTGCTTCACGGAGGAACAGGAATTACTCCTGAAATTTTTCAGGAATGTATTAAAACAGGCATAAGAAAAGTAAATATAGCAACCGCAAGTTTCGATGCAGTTGCAAAAGCATCTTATGAAACTGCTCAGTCAAACGGAAACTATTTTACTCTTTCACAAAACATGGCAGATGCTGTTTACGAAAACGTTAAGAAACACATAAAAATATTCAATATGGAAAATTTAAAATAAGGAGCGCTTATTATGAAATACATTGAATTTGATAACTCAAAAGAGTTTGATATGATACTCTTAGGCAGAGTTGCAGTTGACCTTAACCCTGTTGACTACTACTGCCCGCTTTCAGAGAGCACCACTTTTAAAAGATATCTTGGCGGTTCACCTGCTAACATCGCGGTTGGTCTTTCAAGGCTTGGCAAGAAGTGCGGCTTCTTCGCAAGAGTATCTGATGATGAATTAGGCACATTTGTTGAAAACTTCTTTAAGAATGAGGGTATTGACTGTTCACACATCACCCGTTGCACAAATGGTGAAAAAATCGGTCTTACTTTTACAGAAATTAAATCAGAAACTGAAAGCTCTATCACAATGTACAGAAATGAAGCTGCTGATTTAAAACTTGATGTTGCAGATATTGATGAAGATTACATAAAACGAGGAAAAGCACTCCTCATTTCAGGTACATCACTTTGCGAAAGCCCTTCGAGAGAGGCTGCTTTAAAAGCAACACTTATTGCAAAGAAAAATAATATACCTGTTATTTTTGATATTGACTACCGTGCATACAACTGGAAGAGTAATGATGAAATTGCGATTTATTATTCTGCAGTTGCTGAAAAAGCTGATATTATTCTTGGTTCAAGAGAGGAATTTGACCTTACAGAAAAATTCATAGCTCTCGATGGAACTGATAAAGCAAGTGCAGATTACTGGCATAGCAAAAACGCAAAAATTGTTATAATTAAACATGGTAAGGAAGGTTCGACTGCTTACACAAATGATAGTAACAGTTACACAATTAAGCCGTTCCCTGTTAAACTGCTTAAATCCTTCGGTGGTGGAGACGGATACGCCTCTGCATTCCTTTACGGAATTCTTGAAGGATGGGATATGTGGGATGCTCTTGAGTTAGGCTCTGCTTCCGCTGCCATGCTCGTTGCAAGCCACGCTTGCTCACAGGATATGCCAACTGTTGATGCAGTTAAAGAATTCATCAAAAAAGAAAAAGAAGAATACGGTGAAATGGTAGCAAGAGGCTAATTATATGAAACAGAAGTTTAAAAGGTTTATTTCCGCTTTACTTCTTTTATGCTTTGTTTTTGTACAAATACCTTTGCTGATAAACGTGTGTGTGTTTGAATATTCAAACAGGTACTTCCTAACAGTTGATGAAGCAGCAGAAATGAATTTTGACTGCGTTCTTGTTTTGGGTGCAGGTGTATGGGGAGATTCTCCATCCCATATGCTTGAGGAACGACTCAATAAAGGTGTTGAAGTTTATAAGACAGGCTGTACAAACAGAATTCTTATGAGCGGAGACCACGGTAGAGATGATTATGACGAAGTTAATGTTATGAAAAACTTTGCTGTTGAATGTGGCGCTACCTCTAATGATGTATTCATGGATCATGCAGGTTTTTCTACATATGAATCCATGTACCGCGCCAGAGATGTATTTCAGGTAAAAAAGGTGGTTATTGTAACGCAGAGATATCACCTTTACAGAGCTGTATATAATGCTCGCAAGTTGGGTCTTGATGCATACGGCGTTTGTGCTGATGGTCAATACAATTACGATATATTTGTGCGTAGCTACAACAATTCAAGAGAAGCACTTGCAAGATGCAAAGATTTTGTTTGGTGTATCATAAAGCCTGAACCAACTTACCTTGGAGAGGCAATACCAATAAGTGCAAGCGGAGAACTAACAAAAGGATAAGTGATAATATGTTTGAAAATTTAGAGTTCAACTCAAATAATGAGAAAATCATTTGTGAAATGAATGGTAAGCATTCAGATATGCTTATGGATATAAAAGTAAAACGTTTCAACAAAGATGAGACATTCTCTTTATTTGATGAAAACAACGAAACTGCTTTTTTAATTCTTTACGGAGATGTAGATATTTCATGGAATGGTGAGACTCGTAATATGCAGAGAGAAAATCCATTCGTAAAAGCTTCATATTGTTTGCATGTGCCAAAAGAAACTCAGGTTACAATTAAAGCAAATGCACCAACTGAAATACTCATTCAGCAAACAGATAATGATATTTTGTTTTCACCTGTATTCTATACCCCTGATATGATTCTTTATCAGCATTTCGGAAAAGACCAGTGGGAAGGCACAGGCTACAGAATAGTATCAACTGTTTTTGATCCCGATAATGCACCATACTCAAATATGGTTCTCGGCGAGGTTTATAACCAGCCGGGTCGTTGGTCAAGCTACCCACCACATCATCATCCTCAACCCGAGGTTTACTATTACCAGTTTGATAAACCACAAGGCTTTGGTGCTGCTTTCGTTGGCGACAACGTTTACAAAAGTGTTCAGGGAAGTGCAGTGTATATAACTGATGGAAACGACCATCAGCAGGTTGTTGCACCGGGTTATGAAATGTGCTACATCTGGATGATTCGCCATTTAGATAACGACCCTTGGTATAAAACAACACGTTTTGTTTCAGAAGAGCATCAATGGCTCACAAAATAACAAAAAACATCCTTAAGGAGTGATATAAATGCCTATTATGACAATGGGTCAGGCCCTCGTTAAATTCCTTGATAACCAGTATGTTTCCTTTGACGGAAAAGAAACTAAATTCGTTGATGGAATATTTACTATATTTGGTCATGGAATTGTATGTGGTCTTGGTCAGGCTCTCGATGAAAACCCGGGCTCTCTCAGGGTTTATCAGGGCAAAAACGAGCAAGGTATGGCTCATGTAGCCGCAAGCTTTGCAAAACAACACAACAGAAGAAAAATCATTGCTTGCTCATCATCTATCGGTCCTGGCGCAGCAAACATGATTACTGCAGCTGCAACAGCAACAGTAAACAATGTTCCCCTTCTGCTTTTCCCAGCTGATACTTTTGCCTGCCGTCAGCCAGACCCTGTTTTACAACAGTTTGAGCAACCATACTCACTTTCAGTTACAACAAACGATGCATACAAGCCCGTTTGCAGATATTGGGACAGAGTTGTAAGACCAGAGCAGTTGATGTCAACAATGATAAACGCTATGCGCGCTCTTACAGATACCGCAAACGCAGGTGCTGTTTGTGTTTGTCTCCCTCAGGATGTCGAGGGTGAAAGCTATGATTATCCTGAAGAATTCTTCAACAAGAGAGTTCATAAAATAACAAGAATTGCTCCTGCTGAAGATGAAATTGCTGATATAGTTGAAATAATTAAAACCGCTAAAAAACCTCTTGTTATTGCAGGTGGCGGTGTAAGATATTCAGAGGCAGGCGCCGATGTTCAGGCTTTCTGTGAAAAATACAATATTCCATTTGCAGAAACACAAAATGGTAAATCAGCCGTACTTTCCTCTCACCCACTCAATCTTGGTGGTGTTGGCGTTACAGGTAACCTTTCTGCAAACATTATTGCAAAAGAAGCTGATGTAATTATCGGTATCGGCACACGTTTCTCTGACTTTACAACAGCTTCAAAATCTCTTTTCAAAGCCGATGCAAAATTAATCACAATAAACACAGATAGATTTGATGCATACAAGTTAGGTGCAGTCAAGGCTGTATGCGATGCAAAGCTTGGTGTAAACGCTTTAAGCAAGGCAATTGAGGGTTACAAATCTTCGTACTCAACTGAAATTGCAGATGCTAAAAAAGCATGGGATGAGGAAATGATTCGTCTCTCAGAATATAAATATGATGATGAATTTGAACCTCTGATAAAAGCACGATATGAAAAAACAATACCTGAGTTTGTTGAATTAACCGGTGGTGTAATTACACAGACATCCGCTCTCGCACTTATCAGAAAAATAATTGACGACGATGCAATTGCAGTTGCTGCTGCCGGCTCACTCCCCGGTTGTATGCAAAGAATGTGGACAACTGACAGCCTCTACTCCTACAATATGGAATACGGCTATTCCTGTATGGGTTATGAAATTGCAGGTGCTCTTGGCTCAAAGCTTGCAGAGCCTGACAAGGAGGTTTACGCTTTCTGCGGTGATGGTAGCTACCTTATGCTTCATTCAGAGCTTGTTACATCTATTCAGGAAAACAAGAAAATTAACGTTCTCCTTTTCGATAACGCAGGCTTTGGTTGTATAAACAACCTTCAGATGAGCAACGGTATCGGAAACCTTGCAACAGAGTTCCGCAAACGTGATGAAGACGGAAACCTTCTTGGTGATATTTTCACAATCGACTTTGCAAAAAGCGCTTCAGGTTATGGCGTTAAGACATATACAGCAACAACATTAAAAGAATTGGAAGATGCACTTATCGATAGTAAGAAACAGAATATTTCAACACTTATTGATATTAAAGTTCTTCCAAAATCAATGACTGATGGTTATGGTGCTTGGTGGCACGTAGGCATCGCTTCAACTTCATCAAAAGAGTCAGTTAACGCTGCTTTTGAAAATAAACAAGAAAATCTTAGTAAAGCGAGGAAATTCTAATGCTTGATAAAAACAAAGTAAAACTCGGTATTGCTCCTATCGCATGGACAAATGACGATATGCCTGACCTTGGAGCAGAAAACACATTTGAGCAGTGCATTTCTGAAATGGCACTTGCAGGCTTCACCGGTTG
>CAJGCL010000041.1 GCA_904501675.1 Clostridiaceae bacterium | reverse complement strand
GAGAGAAGAATTATCCACACTGCAATTCAGGAAATCGAAGGCGTTACATCACATTCAGTAGGTGAGGGCGACAGAAGAAGAGTTGTTATCACTCCTGAAGGTGGCGAAAAGAGAGGCTACCGCAACGACCGCCGTGGCAGAGAGAAAAAAGCACCATATGTGCCTGAAATTTCTGCAGACAGAGAGAAAAAGGTTGACTCTACAGCTTCTCTTTACGGCAAGATTCAGCCTAAAAAGGCAGTTGAAGAAGCAACTGAAGAATAATCTTGTTGACAAAGTGTCAAATTAAGAGTATTATTCAAATATAAAATATTAACTCTATGACGGAGACAGTAAGGATATTACCCTTGTTCAGAGAGTGCGCCGGTTGGTGAAAGGTGCAAAAGGCATATCCCCAAAACCACTCCCGAGTGCTTTGCGAAATAAGTAAAGCCGTGTGGTCGCGTTAAGACCCTTCGAGTGGCAATACCATGTATATGTTGTGTTGCAATTTGGGTGGAACCGTGGAGTTTACTTCATCCCAGGTATCCTTTTAGGATATTTGGGGTGTTTTTTATTATTATAATTAACCGAAAGGATGATAGATATGATTAAAATCAAACTTCGTGACGATGTTAAAGAGTACGAAAACGGCGTAAGTGCCGCAGATGTTTGTAAAGATATTTCCATGGGTCTTTACAGGAATGTTTGTGCTTGCCTTATCAATGGCGTGAGCGCAGATATCCGTACCGAAATCAATGAGGATTGCGAGCTTGAATTTGTTACATTCGATTCTGCAGAAGGTAAGCACGCTTTCTGGCACACTTCTTCACATATTCTTGCTCAGGCAGTAAAGAGACTTTATCCAAACGCAAAGCTTGCTATTGGTCCTGCAATTGATAACGGCTTCTACTATGATATAGACAGTGATATTTCATTTACTCCTGAGATTCTCGAAAAAATCGAAGCAGAAATGAAGAAAATCGTTAAAGAGGATTTACCTCTTGAAAAGTTTGAGGTTGAGCCTGCAAAAGCAATTGAGCTTATGAAGGCTAACGGCGAAATCTACAAGGTTGAGCTTATCGAAGAACACGCAGGCAAAAATGAGCCTATCAGCTTCTACAAGCAGGGCGAGTTTACAGACGTTTGCGCAGGTCCTCATATTCCATCAACAGGCAGAGTAAAAGCATTTAAACTTACTGCTTGTACAGGTGCATACTGGAGAGGCGACCAGAATAATAAGATGCTTCAGCGCGTTTATGGTACTGCTTTCCCTAAGGCTGCAGAGCTTGAAGAGCACCTTCAGAGAGTTGAGGAAGCAAAGAAGCGCGACCACAATAAGCTTGGCCGTGAGCTTGAAATCTTCACAACAGTAGATTCTATCGGTCAGGGCCTCCCTATCCTTCTTCCAAAGGGTACATTTATAGTTCAGACTCTCCAGAGATTTGTTGAAGATGAAGAAGCAAGAAGAGGTTGGGTACGTACAAAAACTCCTCTTATGGCAAAGAGCGACCTTTACAAAATCTCAGGCCATTGGGATCATTATAAAGATGGTATGTTCGTTTTAGGCGACGAGGAAAAGGATAACGAGGTTTTCGCGCTCCGTCCAATGACTTGCCCATTCCAGTATCAGGCATATCTTAATAGAGCACGTTCATACAGAGATCTTCCTATGCGTCTTGCTGAAACATCTACTCTTTTCAGAAACGAATCATCAGGCGAAATGCATGGTCTTATCCGTGTTCGTCAGTTCACAATTTCTGAGGGACACTTAATGTGTCTTCCTGAGCAGCTTGCAGACGAATTCAAACGCTGCCTTGACCTTTGCATATTTATGCTTAAAACTCTTGGCCTTTATGAAGATGTTTCATACCGCTTCTCTCAGTGGGATCCTGAGGATACAGAAAAGTATATCGGTACTAAAGAGCAGTGGGATGAAGCTCAGGGCGTTATGAAGGAAATTCTTGATGATATCGGTCTTGATTATAAGGTTGGTATTGGTGAAGCTGCTTTCTACGGACCTAAGCTTGATATTCAGATTAAAAACGTTTACGGCAAAGAGGATACTCTTATTACAATCCAGATTGACCAGATGCTTGCTGAAAAATTCGGTATGGAATATGTTGACCGCGACGGCTCAAAGAAAAATCCATACATTATTCACAGAACATCAATCGGTTGCTATGAGAGAACACTTGCCCTTCTTATTGAAAAATACGCAGGTGCATTCCCGCTTTGGCTTGCTCCCGAGCAGTTCAGAATTCTTCCAATTTCTGAAAGACACCACGATGCTTGCTTCGAACTTAAAAATAAGCTTGAAGTAGAAGGTTTCCGCGTTACTGTTGACGACAGAGCTGAGAAGACAGGCTACAAGATTCGTGAAGCACAGCTTCAGAAGATTCCGTATATGCTTGTTCTCGGTGATAAGGAAATCGAAAACGGCGAGGTTGCAGTACGTTCAAGAAAAGCCGGCGATATGGGCACAATGAGCGTTGCAGACTTCTGCGCTATGGCTCATAAAGAGGTTGAGGATAAGGTTATTAACTGATAAAAGTAAATCCCTGCGGATAAATTCCGTGGGGATTTAAAAGGTTTATTTATATAAATTTTCGGAGGTGAGAAAATGACAAAGGATATGACAAACGGCAGTATAATGAAAAATATTATAAAATTTTGCTTTCCGTTAATGCTTGGTAACCTTTTTCAGCAATTTTATAATATGGCAGATATTATAATTGTTGGTCAGTTTGTTGGCAAAACTGCTCTTTCCGCAGTTGGTTCTGTGGGTTCACTTAATTTCCTTGTTATCGGCTCAGTTATTGGTCTTTGTACAGGCTTTACTGTACCTGTGGCTCAGCGTTTCGGCGCGCAGGATTTTGTTTCATTAAAAAAATATATATCAAACATTATATATACAACTGCCGTTCTTGGAGTAGTAATAACCACGCTGGCAGTGTTATTTACCCATCCTTTACTGAGACTTTTAAACACTCCGGCGGATATTTATGAGGATGCATATAATTATATAAGTATAATATTTGCAGGTATTGGTGCAACTATGCTCTATAATATACTTGCAAGCTTGGTGCGTGCTCTTGGTGATTCCAAAACCCCACTGTATTTCTTGGTTTTCTCATCTATTCTTAATATCGGTCTTGATATTCTTTTGATTACCCAGTTTAGTCTTGGTGTGCGAGGTGCAGCTATTGCAACAGTTTTTTCACAGGCTGTGTCTGGTGTGCTTTGCTTGTTGTACGTCAAAAAGAAATTCCCTGTTTTGCATACAACAAAAGAAACAAGAGGCTTGGATTTTAATTTTATTGCTAATCTTATAAAAAACGGTATTCCACTTTCTTTGCAATTTTCAATAACAGCAATAGGCTCAGTTATGCTTCAGTCCTGCGTTAATGGTCTTGGTGCAGATGCTATTGCTGCAGTTACAATAGGCGGCAAAACCCAGCTTATGATAACGCTTCCGTCGGAAACTATTGGTGCCACAATGACCGTTTTCTGCGGACAGAATCTTGGTGCCGGTAAAATAGATCGCATAAAGAAAGGTGTTGGCAGGGGTGTTGTGCTTGCGGGGTGCTATACTGTGATAGGCTTCCTTGTTGCAAAGTTCCTGGGCCCGTATATATCACTTTTATTTATAAGTGGTGCAGAGTCAGGTATAATAAACCTTGCTCAACAATATATTAATGTTGGTAGTTATTTCTACTTTATATTATCTATTCTGTTCCTTTTCCGTAATTCGATTCAGGGGTTAGGCTACAGTAGTGTTGCGATGTTTGCAGGCTTCTTTGAGCTTGTTGCAAGAGCAATAATGGGCTTTGGCTTTGTAAATACTTTAGGCTACGATGCAGCATGTATTGCAAACCCTGTCGCCTGGATTGCGGCAGATATTTTCCTGATACCTGCATTTTTTGTCATACTCAAGAAAATACAAAAACATTATATCAAAGAGGAATAAACCAATTTAACAGTGTGATATGGTTTTTTGTATAAATAAACAAGCGTTGTTTTGTTGTAAATTACCAAAGATTATTTTTTTAGGTAATTTTTGCAAAAAAGTGTTTACAAATGCGATTTAGTGTGCTAATATGTAGCTGTAAGTTACGGAACGGTTACGGAAATATCCGAAATGGTTACGTTCTGTTAATTAACAATTATATTATTTTTTGAAAGGGGTTCTTTAAATGTTTAAGTTTTTAAAGAGCAAGAAGGGTTTTACCCTCGTTGAATTAATGATCGTTGTTGTTATCATGGCTATTCTCGTTGCAGTTGCTGTTCCGATTTACTCAGCAGTTACAGCTAACGCAAGAAAGAAAACATGTATCGGTAACCAGAGAAACATCATCTCTCAGATCAACAACTCAGTTATGAGCGATCCTAGTATTCTCGCACTTACTACAAGTGGTCAGCAAGCAACAATCACAATCACAACAAATTCTAGTGGTGATGGTGTTGACGCTAGTGGCATCGTTGATGGTGGCGTTTTCACAGACACAACAAAGTTTGCTGGTATGTTCAATGACAAGAACCGTCCATACTGCCCAGAAAAGGGTGGCTCTCTCTCAGTAAAGGTTACTGCAGGTGTAGATTCAGGTTCAGTTAAGATTGAAGTTACTTGCGCAAAGGGTCATACTGCTGCATAATTTAAGCTAACATAGTTTTATTCGAAGGACTCTCGGAGCAATCCGGGAGTTTTTTGAAGAGCAAGCTTTTGCTTTCTTTTAGCATCGGGGGAAAATAAAGTGTTTAAATTTTTAAAATCTAAAAAAGGTTTCACCCTTGTTGAATTAATGATAGTTGTTGTTATTATGGCTATCCTTGTAGCAGTTGCTGTCCCGATTTACTCAGCGGTTACAGCTAATGCAAGAAAGAAAACGTGTATCGGTAACCAAAGAGAAATCATTTCACAGATTAATAACCATGTTATGACTGCTCCGGAAATAGTTGCTCTTGCCGATGAAAGCACAGCTACAATCCGAATCCAGACAAACGCTAATGGCGACGGTGTTGCTGATGGTGGCGTTACAGGGATAACTGATGTGTTTGAATCAGAGGAAACATTCCTTGATATGTTTAACGAAGATAACTTCCCGTTCTGTCCGGATAAAAACAGCTATCTTGATATTTCTATTACAACAGGTGTTAACGAAGGTTACGTTATTGTTAACATCACATGTAAAGACACAACACACGTAAGCTAATACGGTTTACTAAGGGTATTAAAATTTTAAAGGTCGGTTCACTTTCGTGAATTGACCTTTATTTTTGGTGTAAAAATATTGCTTTTGGGTCAAATTTATGGTAACATATAAATAAGTATAACGCGAGGTGATGTTATGTTTTTTAGAATATTGAGATCCCGAAGTGGTTTTACTCTTACTGAAATAATGACAGTTGTTATTGTTCTCGGAATATTATCTGCAATTTCTGTTCCGATATTTGTAAGTAGCTATGAAAAAGAAGCGATAAAAGATTGCAAAAATCAAAGAGTTTTGATTGAAACAATGGTTAAAGAAGCAATGTACGGAATGATAGACAACGGAAAAGCCCAATACAAATATGAAGAGCAAAATGGCGAGCTGGTTCAAACCAATAAGGTTTTGATAAATTTCAGTAATGCCGGACACACAACTACCTACAAAATAGGTGATGAAGATAAGCCTTGTTTTATGATAAGTAAGGAAGCTGCCTTTGCTTTTACTCTTGGGGATTTGCGAGGCGGATATAGAGAATCACATCAAATGGAATACCAGGATGGCTTTTCAAGTGGTCATTATCTGAAAAAACGAAGACTTGAGAACACACCGTTTTATGTTTATTTTGCGAATCAGGATGCAAAGGATTTAGGATTACCGGTTTGTCCTTTTACTGATACTGAAAAAGGCAGAGAGTATAATTACTATATTTTTGAAGATGGTTCAGTGATATGCTCTTGTCCTAAATGCCATTAATAATGTAAATTAAATACAAATGGGAGAAAAAATGAAGCTAAACGAAAATTTTATTCTTAAAACAATTGCCGGTTCGCCTGTTGTAGTTCCTGTTGGGGAAGCAGTTGATAACATTAAAGGAATGATTACACTCAATGGTCCTGCAGAAACTATATGGAAATGCCTCGAAAAAGGTATGAATTTTGAAGAAATACTTAATGCACTAAAAACCAAGTATGATGCACCTGAGGAACTTCTTAAATCTGATCTTACAGCCTTTATTGAGAAGTTACAAGGATTGCGAATAGTTGAGTAATTCATAGCGTTTAATATGATGAAAAACGAGAAAATATCTTTGAGTTCCCTTCTACCTTTTATTGAGGAAGCGTTCGAGAGGGGGGCTACGTTTAAAATACCAATTACGGGCACAAGTATGAATCCGCTTTTTTATGAAAAGCGTGATTTTGTGTTTATAAAAAAGCCTGAATTCCCTTTGGAAGTTGGCGATATACCTCTTTATAGAAGATTGAATGGCCAGTTCGTTCTCCATAGAATTGTGGGCAAGGATGATTATGGATATATTCTTTGCGGTGATAATCAATTTATTTTGGAATACGGAATAACCGATAAAAATATTATCGGGGTTGTATGCGAAATGAATATAAATGGTAAACTGATTGGTGTGAATGAACCGGAGTATCTGAAACATAAGGAGAAATATATTAAAAATGTGAGTATAAGATATCCGTTAAGACGTTTGAGATATAATTTGAGCAGGTTAATAAAATGAGTGAAAATCAACAATCAACAAAGGAAATACTTTCCGTAGGTAATGTTATTATAGATATTTTAAAAGCGAATATAGCAGGTAGCGATTATTCGTTGCCTGCTGATGTTGATTTTAACAAGCTTTATATGCTTTCTGATAAGCATCGCGTTTCACCACTTGTTGCAGAAACAATTGTGGGCTGTGAGTTTGTGCCTGACGAGGTGAAAGCCAACTTTAAAAAAGAACTTTTTAAAGTTTCTATGCGCTATGAAACGCAAAACAAAGAAAGGGAAAAACTCTCTCAAATTTTTAATGAGAATGGTATAAAATTTTGTTTCCTTAAAGGATATAAACTTTCAAGATTTTATCCTAACCCAGAGCAAAGATTTTCGCTTGATATGGATGTGTGGGTAGAGAAATCCCGCGTTTCGGATGCTCAAAAAATTCTTGAACAACGTGGCTATGAAAAAAGTACATTTGCTGATGATAAAGATGTAGGTTATATTAAAAAGCCCTTTTTAAATGTGGAAATACACAAAGAACTTAAATATGATTATGATAAGGGCTATGAATATTACAAAGGTGCATTTTCGCGTTTGGTGGCTGAAGAAGATTCTTGGGAACTCAATATGACTAATGAGGATTTTTATGTCTATATATTATCTCATTCTGCTCACCATTTTGAAACTGCAGGAACAGGCATCAGAAACATTCTTGACCACTATTACCTGAAAATGGCACTAAAGCCTTTATGTAATCCCCAACTTCTTAGAGAGGGTTTAACAGCTACAGGTTTGAGCGTTTTTAATGATAAAATGGATGCTTTATGCGAGTATTGGTTTGGAGATTATGACGGGAATGATGATGTTGAACAGATGGCAGAGTTTGTTTTGTTGAGTGGCGTTTTTGGTAATCAAACCAATCACTATCTTGGTGGAATCCTGAAAGGTGATTATGGAAATAAAAAATCTGATTTTGTTTTTGCAAGGGTTTTTCCTAAAAGAGAAAAGGTTAAAGATAGATACCCAATTCTAAAAAAAGCTCCATTTTTGCTGCCGCTTATATGGATTGTACGTATAATAACAACTATTTTTTCAAAAAAAGACTACAAATCAGAGCTTGAAAGTGTAAAGGCTGTATCTGAAGAAGATAAAAATATATTTGCAGAATTTATGAAGAAAAATGGACTTTAATTTTTTGAAAAACTATTGTAGTTGATTTATTAATGTGATATTATATACTATATATGATATGTCAAAGGAGAATTCAAATGGCTTACGAAGAAAAAAGAACCAATGATGAAGAAATTGGCCTTGAATTTATATTCAAATTAATGCGCCAACTTATCTCTAAATGGTGGCTTATATTTATTTTTGTTGTTGTTTTTTCTGTGTCCGGCTTTGCTATTGCAAAACTTACATACACTGAAAGCTATACATCAACAATAATTCTTAATGTATCTAATAAGGATAGAGAGATTGCCGGTGCAGCTGCTCAGTATGTTACAGCTAGTGATGCTCAGGCTTCAACTTACCTTGCAAACAACTTTAAGGTACTTCTTTTAACAGGTAATGACTTTGTTACCAAGATTCAGGAAACTGTTAAGAATACAACAGGTTTAGAGTTTTCTAAAGAAGAAATAAGAGGTATGATTGGCGTTGATATCGGTCAGGATACAACTCTTATTAATGTTCAGGTGAATAGCACAGATAAAGAGACGGCTTATGCAGTTGCAATTGCTATTCAGAGTGTTTATCTTGATATTGTTAAAGATGCTTTCCCAACCGCTAACTTTACCGTTGCAGATAGTGCTACACAGGCAGTTCTTGCTTCCGACTCTTCTACACTTATTTACACTGCGATTGGTTTGATTCTCGGCGCTGCTCTTGCTGTTGTAATTATTCTCGTTACAGATAAGATTCAGAATAAACTTCTTTCAACAGAGGATATCAAGAATAACTTCAATATTGATATTCTTGCAACAGTTTCTGATATAAAAACAAAGAATAAAAATGACCGCACACGACTTCTTATTACGGATAAAAACGTTGGTCTTCCATTTATCGAAACCTTTAAGCTTATAAGAACTAAAATTGAAAATGCTCATCACAAAAAAGGTTATACCGCATTTGCTGTTACAAGTTCTACTGAAAGCGAAGGTAAAACAACTTGCTCAACAAATATTGCACTTTCGCTTGCAAAGAGCGGTAAATCAGTTCTCCTTATAGATGCTGACTTGAGAAAGCCTGCAGTATGTAAAACCCTTGGCATTTCTCTTGAGGGAGAAAAAGGCGTTTACGATATAGTTAACGGTAACAAGAGTTTTGAAGAATCTGTTAAGTATATCGAGAGATACAATCTTTATCTTCTTGTTGCTTCATCAGCGGTTTCTGACCCATCAGAAACTCTTGCTTCTGCAGGTATGGCCAAGATTGTTGAAACTGCAAAAGCTAACTTTGACTATGTTATTATAGACTGCCCTCCTGCAGGTGTTGTTGCTGATGCTGCTATTATTGCTAACTATACAGATACAATGATTTTTGTTACTGCAGAAGAAAGAGTTGCTCTTCGTCAAATTGAGTTTGCTCTTAGCGATATTATGACTACAAAGGCAGATATCCTTGGTTGTATTTACAACCGTGCAGGTACGGGTACACTTAGAATGAGTAATGCCAAGGCCGGTGGATATTTCTCGGGCAGATACGGTAGCTACTATGGCTCATCATACTACTATGGCAGTCGTAACAGCAGTTACTATTACGGAAGTGGCTCAAGAAGCAGAAGACACCATCACAGAAAAAAATAAAACAGAAAAATTAACCTCCGTTTCAATTTTGAAACGGAGGTTTTGATTATTTATAGAGATATAGCTTTGTAGAAATTAAAACCGTTTATGTTGTTGTTCGTTGAAAAAGACACACACTTTCCACATGGGCTGTTCTGGGGAACATATCAACAGGTGTAACTTCTAATGCTTTATACCCAAGGTTTTCTAATCTTTGGGCGTCGCGTGCAAGTGTTGCAGGATCGCAGGAAACGTACACAATTCTTTCAGGTGCTATTTCCGAAACTGTTTTTAAAAGCTCTTCTGCACACCCTTTTCGAGGTGGATCAAGAATGGTTACTTGCGGTTTTATTCCTTCTTCCTGTAGCTTTTCTGCTGCAAGGGTGGCATCACCGCAAATAAAACGAGCGTTTGTAATGTTGTTGATTTGAGCATTGACTTTAGCATCCTCAATTGCTTCAGGAATTATTTCTACACCAATAAGAGAATTAACCTTGTTTGCCATTGTAAGACCGATTGTGCCTGTGCCACAATACAAATCTAAAATATCCTCTTTTCCTGTGAGATTTGCGTATTGGATAGCCTTTTCATAAAGAAGCTGAGCACCGTCGTGATTTACCTGATAGAAGGATAATGGGGATAATTTGATTTTAACACCGCATAAAATGTCGGTTATATATCCATCACCCAAAATAGTTTCGCATTGGGTTCCGAGGACTACATTGGTGTTATCGCGGTTTATATTCACTACAAGGGTTTTAAAGCCATTAACCGCTCGTAATAACTCAATGAGACTATCCTGATAGGGAAGGGTTGCGCCGTTTATTACAACGCATACCATAATTTCACCGGTTGCAAACGCTTTGCGAAAATATATGTGGCGTACAAGACCTTTACCGATTTGTTCGTTATAAACAGTAATAGAATTCTCATTAATCCATTTTCTGAAAATCTCTGTAATTGTGGTGAATTCCTCGGGTTGTAAAAGGCAATCACCGCCATCAATAACACGGTGGCTTTTTTTGGCATAGAAACCAATATTCAAAATGCCGTTTTCTCGTTTTACAGGGTACTGTGCCTTGTTTCTATAGCGTGTTATTGCAGGAGAAGGAATAATATCTTTAAAATCGGGGGATATGCCGCCGATTCTCTCAAAGGCGTCTTTGACCTTCTGAGCTTTCAGGTTTAATTCCTCGTCGTAAGTAATATGGGCATATGAGCAACCGCCGCACATTCTGAAAGCTTCACATTCAGGGTTAATGCGGTTTTTAGATGGTTTTAATATTTTAAGGGCTTTGCCTATGGCATAGCTCTTTTTCGCTTTTATGATATGGCAGAGTATTTCGTCACCAATTGCAACATTTTCTACAAATATTGCTTGTCCGTCATACTTGCCAACGCCACCGCCTTCTGAGGTGTAGCCGGTTATATTTAATTTGAATTCATCATTTTTATTAACCATTTTTTACTTCCTCAACTGCGTTTTTATATTCTTCAAAGGTTAAAAAAGTATTTAATACCTGCAAAAGTGCGTTGGCTGTAAGCCTTTCAGGTAAATCAAGATATTTCAAAAGCTTTTTTCGTAAAGCATCACTGTTTTCTTTACCTGTAAGTCCATCTTCATACAAATCAAGTTTTGTTATCTGACGTCTTTCGGAAAACTCTACAGTTTCGCAGAAAACGCCGGCTTTCTCAAGAGCATCGGTTATAATTTCAGGCCTTACGCCTTCAACGCCTAATTTGCCTTCCTTAGAAGCCTCTGTTTTGCGTTTTTCTTTACCGAAAATATCAGGTATATAGGCATTGATAATCTGGCTTTGCGGCACCATTCCGCGAATGAATGAACGGATTTTAAAGCCTGCAGAATCGCTGTCTGTAAGAATAAGGAGACCTTTCGTTTCTGCTAGTTTACGTATAAGCATTTGTTTTTCTTTATCGTTGAAAATACCGAAGCCGTCGGTTTCAATGATAACGGCATCTAAAATAGAAGAAAGTTTGATTTTATCATACTTTCCTTCAACTATTACAACCCTATCTATTTTAATCATTATAATCTTAACAACCTTAAAATTGTTTCTTCTAAAACTATTTTACTATCTTCTCCCGTTGATTTGAGGCGTCTGTCTGCGTCTGAAAGAATATCGAGAGCAGATTTTAACTGAGTAACAGTAAAACGAGCGGCGTCGTTTGCAGCGTTATCAAGGGTGAACATTTTTGTTTTGTATATATTAGGAGCGAATATCTCACCTAATTTTGAGTATGGAACGCCTGCCTCTTTTGTAGCCTTTACCCTGTACATGTCAACAAAAGATTTTGAAAGCACGCTGAGTATTACTACAGGCTCTTCACGGAGCTTGAAAAGGTTCTGAAGATTTTCATAGGCGTTGTCAGCCTCACCTCTGCATACCATTCGTGAAAGTTGGAAGATTTTTGCTTCAACAGAAACTATAACTGTTTTATCTATATCTTTTTTTGTGATTTCGCCTGAACCAACATAGGCGCAAACTTTATGAAGCTCGTTCTGCAAAGTAGCCATATCTTCGCCTACAAGGCTGACGATATATGCGGCACAATCACGTGAAAGAGAACAGTCTTTTTTCTGCGCAGATGCAATAAGAAGCTTTTCCAAAGCGGAACGAGTGCGCTTATCTATTGCGGCACATATACCGATTTCATCAATTATTTTAATAACCTTTGCCCATTTGCTGTTTTTTTCGTCTACGTCAATAGTGTCCATCCAGAAAACAAGCACAGAGCTTTCAGGTATATCGGAGATAACGGTCTGGAACTCGCCGTCAACTTTACCTCTGTCTCCTATGAATGTATTGAGAGGGAAATCCTTTACGAGTGTGCATGTGAAATCGCTCATCATAGGGAATGATGAGATACAATCATATATTTCATTAAGAGAGGTTTCTTTGCCGTCTAGCTTTTTGAGGTTGAAATCGGCAAAATCTTTAGAAACAGTTTTATCACAAATTAAATTGGCATAATGTTGCTTCAGGTAACCCTCATTGCCGTAAATAAAATAAATACGAGAGAAGTCGCCTGATTTAATCTGCTTTTTTAATGCTTCTTCATTGAATTGAGCCATGGTGTCTCCTTATAAAAGTATTTTCACAGAGCCGTGCTTTGCGGTTATATAAAGTTTATCGCATAGTGCATCCAAAGTGGAGGCTTTTGCAAAATTATAATTACTGTCTGTACTGATAATAACAGTTTCTGCGTTTTCTGGGATTTTAGTTGGTATGGTACCGTTATATATTGCGATGTTACAAGAACTGTCGTCAATATATTTACTGAAATCTGTATCGCCATAAAGGTGAATGAAAGCCACTTTTTCTCTACCTTTTATTATAGCATATTTTATACCTGTTGTGTCAACGATTTCTACACTTATTTCGTCTGATAACGAGAAAGATGCAGATGTTTTCTGCAAAGCGTTTTCGGGCACAGAGATATTATATTTTATTGCAGTTTCTCTGACCTCAGGTGGTAGGAATACGTTTTGAGGACTATAGCTTTTCTCAATATGAGATATATTGAATATTGAGCATTTGCTTAAATAGTTGGGCACATAATATTGGAGTTTTTCGCAGGTAGCCTTCGGAAGGGCGCTATATGTGTTTTTATTAAGTGAATCAGTAGTGTTTTCTATATATGCGTAATCAAGACCGGACCTTACAACAATCTGCATTCCTTTTCCACAGTCTGCGATGGTGATTGAGTTGCGGTGGGATGGAGATAAAACAGGAATAAATGATGGGAGAATCAGTGCTATAACACCAATAACGGCGAAGACTTTTAATATGTTTTTATTGCTTTTTCTTTTGCTATATAACAAGCCTGTTAAAAATATAATTGAGAAAAGGAAACATCCGGCTAAAACAGTTTCTTTATACAAAGGCACGGTGCTATAGGTGAATGAAGAGAGTGTGCTTGATAATTCTTTTATAATATCTAATATAAATTCGGTTATCGAAAATAAAAGAATATTAAAATCTTTAAGGAATGGGAGGAAGGAAAATATTACAGATATAATACCGCAGAGCATACCATAAAAGGAAAGTTGTATACAAAGAATATTACTTAATGGTGCTACAATGCTTAGTAAGCCGAAATGGTATGCGCACACGGGCATTGTAAAAACGCCTGCAAAGAGGCTTATAAGAAGGGAAGTTATAAGCGAATCTGCTGAAAGTCTGATGCGAAGAATATGTATTTTTCTTATTAGTTTATTTATTTTTTCTCTATATGAAACGGCTACAAGTACACCTGCTGTGGACATAGCGGAAAGTTGAAAGCTAATATTCAGAACGGTGTATGGGTTAGATAGGAGTAAAAGAGTAACCGCTAATCCCAGAGAGTTGAAGCTATCGGGAGTACGTTTGAAAAATGGCGCAATAAGTGTAACACCCATCATAAGAGAGGCTCTCATAACTGAGGGAGTGAAGGCAGAAATAATACAGAATAAGAATAGAAATATGATGCATATTATGTTTCGAGCTTTTTCAGGAACCTTGAAAAATGATAGAAGCGCAATTAAAAGACCGCACCATAATGAGGTGTGTAAGCCCGAAACAGCTAAAAGATGAGAAATGCCACTATTACGAAAGTTTCGCGTCGTTTCGGAGCTTAAATCCGCCTTATCGCCAAAAAGCATGCCTTTCAGAAGTGCACCGTTGTCTTCTGCCATATATAAATTGATTCTATCTGAAATAAATTCTTTTAATTTCAGGCAGTAATAGTATGGTGTTTTTTCGCATTCCCATAAAAGCTCTGAATAATCTCCAGTTACATTTAAAATAACACTGTCAGAAAAACCGTAAAAGTCATAGTTATAGTCTTCGTTTTTATCTATTTTAAGGTTTGCGTTGCTGATGGATATGTAATCAAAAAGCTCAGGTGCATTTAAATTATCGTACGGAATAGAAATATTAATTTTTGTGTTTGTTTTGTGGATATTGATTTTATCTGTTTTAATTGTGAAAATTAAATATCCGTTTTTGATTTTAGGGGTGGTAATAACTTTGCCGCATATATCTTGATATGTATTATGATGTTGTGTAAGCGGTACAACCCTTGTTTTGTTGTAGGATGCAAAAGATGTGAAGGTCAAAAGGATTGTTAAACAAATGGTAGGAAAAACAATATACTTTTTCCAATCTTTTTTTGTAATAAAAAATAAAAATAAGGCCAATGCACTGAATATAGGTAAAGCAACCACACCGCTCTTCACTGAAACAAGAAGAGCGCATGAAACTGCGGTGGCTATGCCTATAACGAGCATTGGTCTTTTCATTGCTTTTTACCTTAAAATAAATTAACCTGCAGGCCAGGTGAAGCTTCTGCCTGAAAGAAGGTGGAAGTGAATGTGTTTAACAGTCTGACCGGCACTATCTCCGCAGTTGTTAACAACGCGGAAGCCATCAGTCATATTTAAATCTTTTGAAAGCTTTGCGATAACCTCAAAAATATGAGCAATTACGCCGCTGTTATGTTCTGTAATATCTGCAGCAGAGGTGATGTGCTGCTTAGGAATAACGAGAATGTGTGTAGGTGCCTGAGGCTCAAGGTCGTTGAAAGCAACAACGGTATCATCCTCATAAACCTTTGTTGCCGGAATTTCGCCATTTGCAATTTTACAAAAAATACAATCCATAAAATTAACTCCTATTTTTAAAAGTATAAGATAATTATAGAATAAAAGGTAATGCAATTCAATGTATATAAAAAACAAATATAATAATAAAAAATAGTTAAAATAGCAAAAATAAACCTAAAAAACAGATACCGCCTTAAAAAGGCGGTATCTGTTTTGGCTTTATGAAACTATTTATATAAACTTAAGAGGATTATTTCTGCGCTTAATAGGGGAGATATAATTGTCTCTTAAGTTAATAGCGAAAAGGGAAGGTGTATTTATATACCTTCGTTGTAAAGAGCGTTAAGCTTAATAATCTTTACAAGCTTTTTGAAGGAAAAGCCCTTTTCCTCTTCAATTTCTTTGAAGAGCTGATTTCTGATTTTGTTATAGTCTGCCATAATCTGTGGACTCCTTTCCTTTAATTT
>CAJGCL010000040.1 GCA_904501675.1 Clostridiaceae bacterium | reverse complement strand
AGTCGCGTGACTGATATACAAGTGGAGCGAGCTTAGCGCGTCTGCCACCAAATACGATAGCTGAAATCGGCACACCGTTTGGATTCTCGAATTCTGAGCTGAGGCATGGGCAGTTTGCAGCTGGAGCTGTGAAACGGCTATTTGGATGTGCGCCTTTTTCTTCGCTTTCCTGACCATTCCATGGGTTGCCCTTCCATTCAACAGCGTTTGCAGGAGGATTCTTATCGAGACCTTCCCACCAAACTGTATTGTTATCAAGGTTATGAGCAACGTTTGTGAAAATTGTTCCCTTCTGTGTAGAAGCAAGAGCATTAGGGTTAGATTTTACGTTTGTACCAGGTGCAACGCCGAAGAAGCCGTTTTCTGGGTTGATAGCGTAAAGTCTTCCGTCAGGACCCTTACGAATCCAAGAAATATCGTCACCAACGCACCATACTTTGTAACCCTTTTCCTGATAGAGAGCAGGTGGGATAAGCATAGCAAGGTTTGTTTTACCGCAAGCTGATGGGAAAGCAGCGCAGATGTACTTAACCTCACCCTTAGGATTCTGAATACCAAGGATAAGCATATGCTCTGCCTGCCAGCCTTCGTTTTTACCCTGATAAGAAGCAATACGAAGAGCAAAGCACTTTTTACCAAGAAGAACGTTTCCGCCGTAACCTGAGTTAACGGAGATAATTGTGTTATCTTCAGGGAACTGGCAAATCCATCTCTTTTCAGCGTCGATGTCGCAACGGCAGTGAAGACCACGTACCCAATCCTCGCTATCTCCAAGAACTTCTAATACAGCTGTACCTACTCTTGTCATGATAACCATGTTGAGTACAACATAAATAGAGTCTGTAAGCTCGATACCAACTTTAGCAAAAGGTGAACCTACAGGGCCCATTGAATAAGGGATAACATACATTGTTCTGCCCTTGTAGCTGTCTTTTGCAATATCATAAAGCATTTCATATGCTTTTTCGGGATCCATCCAGTGGTTTGTTGGACCTGCATCTTCTTCTTTCTTTGAGCAGATAAGAGTTCTGTCTTCAACACGAGCAACGTCATTTACAGCTGTTCTGTGAAGATAGCAATCAGGAAGAAGCTCCTGATTGAGCTTAACAAGCTCACCTGTAGCACAAGCCTGTGCTCTTAATTCTTCAATTTGTTCTTTTGAACCGTCAATCCATACGATTTTGTCGGGCTTTACAAGCTCAACCTTTTCATCAATCCAGGAAAGTACGCTTTTGTTTGTGGTTAATGCTGACATTAGTATAACCTCCTGTAAAATTAATCCAAAATAACCTATTTTGTAATCATAGATATTCTACAATAAAAAACACCTAAAAGCAAGAGTATTTTACAAAATATTGTGATTTTTTTAACTAAAGTTTCAAGATGTTGCATATGCAAATGTTGACAGTATATATAATATGAAAAATGCCCCTGAATATTCTGTGATACTCAAAGGGCATTTATATTATTTTACATATTTATCAACGAATTTAAATACTGCCGGCCAATAAATTTCGGGGTGTACAAGGTGAGCTTCTGCATGCTCTGCGTCAGGAATAGAAACTTTTTCTTTCTCGCATGCTGCTGCGTTATAGTTAAGGTCCATCATTCTGTAAGGCACAAATTCATCTTTTTCTCCATGAAGGAAGATAGTAGGTGTCTTTGATTTTTTTAACTGTTTTAAGCTGGATGCTTCTTTGAAGCCGTAGCCGCCAAAAACCTTACTTACAAGGCTTGCTGAATGAAGGGTAGGGAATGCGTGAAGATGATATGTAGCCTTAAGTTCGTTTTTGAATTCATCCCATACTGTTGAGAAGCCACAGTCTGCAACGCAGCATTTAACATTAAATGGGAGATTTTCGCCTGTAGCCATCATAACAGTTGCCGCACCCATTGAAACGCCGTGAAGAACAATTTTTATTTCGCTTCCATAAACGCTGATAAGATACTGAATCCAGTCAACAACATCGAGTCTGTCAAGCCAACCCATTGAAATGTGCTGGTGTTCACTCATATCGTGTCCTCTCAGGCAAGGGAGAATAACATTATATCCTCTTTCGTAATAGTGAAGAGCGTAACTGCCCATACCCTTAGGGGAACTTGTATAACCATGAACACAAACGAGCCATTTATCTGATGGTTCTTTTTGTTTAACAACGAGGCTATGAATAGATTTATTTTCTCTGTTTTTAATAACAATATGTTCGTAATCCTGTGTATCAACCCAGGCATCACCCTCGGCTCTGAGAATGTTAGCAGGAAGCGTTTTATCTGTAGGATTTTTCTTTTCTTCAATTTCTTTTTTCTTGTCTGAAAAAGTTTTTGAAACACGAGTGAGAACAAAGGCATTCATTCCAATTCCTATACCTGTGAAAACACCTGCTGCACCTAATAATGCTTTTGCTGATTTTTTCATTAATACACAACCTTTCCACATATGTTACCAATATTATACATTACTTTAAAATAAAAATAAACATAATTTTGAAATTTTTTGTTGTTTTATATACATTATTCTGTTATAATCATTAAATGTTTATAATGTTTTTTTATGTCCTGATTTTACGGAGGGGTATATATGGCTAACGATGTGGTTTTTAAGAGCAAAGCCTTCGGTGGTTTTGATAAAAACGAGGTTATGGATTTTGTTAATAAAATCCTTGAAGAAAAAGCAAGTCTTGATAAAAGACTTTCGGAGAGCAACGCAAAGTTTGCGCAGGTTAATTCTCAATTATTCGAACTTAAAAGAACTGTAGAAGAAAGCGATGATATTAAAACAGAACTAGAAAGCGTAAAATCATTGCTTGTTGAGGCGCAGAATGAACTTTCAGTTAAAACTGAACAGATTGAAGCGCTCAACACTCAAATCAGCGAGAAGAATACAGAAATCGAATCTCTTAATAGTCAGTTGAGCGAAACAGTAACAAGCGATGAGATTCAGTCAGAGCTTGATTCTTTGCGTGCAGAGGTTGCAAGATTAAAGGTTGAAGCTGAAAAGAAAAAAGACCTTGAGCGTCAGGTTGGTGCTGCAATGCTCGATGCTCGTATTCATTCAGAGGAGCTTGTTGAAGAGGCTAAAGAAAAAGCTAATGCGGTAACAAGGTCTGTTTATACAGCTATTGGTGAAACTGCTCTTAAAATAGATGACCTTTCAACAGGTATAGGCGAAATTGCAAGAAGCTTTACAAAGTCAGTTGAAGAGGTTGAATTAAGAATCAAAGCTCTTACAGGTGATATGAGCAAAACTGCTCAACTTCTTATTTCAGATAGTGGTATAATTTCTGATTCCAATGAAGTTGAGCCACAAATTGAATATGATTTTGCACCAGTTGTTGATGTTGAGCCGGAAATTACCATCAATCCTGCAGATTATGGCGTAGAAAATGTTGGTAATGTTGATTTTTCTAACGAGCAAATTGACGAATGAGCGAATATAAACTTAATACAGAGAATATTAATGAGTGGGTGGGTAAGCTTTCAGCAGGAGACAGAGTTCTTCTCAGCGGCATAGTTTACACAGCGCGCGACGCCGCCCATAAAAAATTAACCGAACTTATTTCTCAACAAAGTCCGTTACCTTTCAATATTGAGAACTCTGTTGTTTATTTTGCAGGTCCCACTCCTGCTAAAGAAGGTCTTAAAATAGGTAGCATTGGTCCTACAACATCATCAAGAATGGATAAGTTTTCTCCGCTTATGCTTTCTTTGGGGCAAAAGGCTATGATTGGTAAAGGTGGCAGATGCCAAGAGGTTGTTGATGCTATAAAAGCTAATGGTGCAATTTATTTTGCTGCTGTTGGTGGAGCAGGCGCTCTTTATTCAAAATGCGTTGAGGAATGTGAAGTTATTGCTTTCCCTGAGTTAGGATGCGAATCAGTAAAAAAACTTGTCGTAAAAGATTTTCCGCTTCTTGTTGCGATTGATAGTAACGGAGAATCACTGTACAAATAAAATGAGGTGCTCTTGAAAAAGTCTTATGATTATTTCAAGACGTTGAAAGAAATGTCCGTTGCTGTAGGTTCCGCTTTTAAAAATATGGTGCGGACAAATGAATTTAATGCTGAATTAATCCGTTTTTCAGGATTAAAATGGGAGTTATCAAATAATCTTTTTAATGAATTCGTTGCGCCAATTGAGCGCAACGATATTTATAACTTATCCCATTGTCTGAGTAATGAAATGTATTTTATTTCTAAACTAAACAATGTTGTTGCTTTGGTTGATATAAAAGATTTCACTTTTATTGAATCCGTTTGTAATGCCTTTAATATGCAAAATAATGTTATAGATTATTTTTCTGATTTGAAAAATCCAACCAGAACATTAAAGTATATAAATGAAACAAAAGCAACGCTTAATGGGGTTAACACAAGTGTAGTTTTATCAATAAAAAATTGTCTTAAATCGACTGAACAGCCTTTACTTAAATACGCGGTTATAAGTGGCTTTTTTGATATTTATAAATCAATAGATGAGACCTTTTCAGAAATACAAAGGGTTGTCATTAACAATAATTAAGGAAGTACATATGAATTTTACAGATTTACGAAGAAAATTAATTGAAAAAGAGTTTTCAAGAATGAATGATATGCAGAGGCAGGCTGTTTTTCAGGCTAATGGCGCGGTTCTTATTCTTGCAGGTGCAGGCTCGGGAAAAACAACTGTGCTTGTAAACAGAATTGCTTATCTTATAAAATACGGTAACGCGTACCATTCGGACTTTTCATACAGAGTGCCTACAGAAAATGATTGTGTTTTACTTGAAAAATATATAAATGACGGTGGAGAAGTTCCTTTAGATATTCAGGGGCTTTTAAGCGTAGATGCACCTCAGCCATGGCAGATTCTTGCAATTACATTTACAAATAAAGCAGCCAATGAGCTTAAAGAGCGTCTTACAACTATGCTTGGCGAAAAAGGTAATGATGTATGGGCAAGCACTTTCCATTCCTGTTGCGTGCGTATTCTTCGCCGTGATAGCGATAGAATAGGCTTTTCCAAGCATTTTACTATTTATGATACAGATGATTCAAGGCGCGTAATGAAAGAGGTTTTACGCGTTCTTGATATTGATGAAAAACGTCTTCCTGTAAAGTATGTTCTTTCGCAGATAAGTAAAGCTAAGGATTCGCTTATAACTCCCGAAGAATATTGTGATGAAGCAGGTTATGATATTAATAAAAAAATGATAGGACAGGCTTTTGTTAAGTATGAAGAAATGCTAAAAAAAGCCGATGCTATGGACTTCGATGATATTATAGTAAATACAGTTAAGCTTTTAAAAGAAAATCCTGATGTTCTTGAATATTATCAGCGTCGTTTCAGATATATTATGGTTGACGAGTATCAGGATACTAACCACGCCCAGTATGTTCTTACCGCTCTTCTTGCAGGTGGTTATCGTAATATATGTGTTGTTGGTGATGACGACCAGAGTATATACAAATTCCGCGGTGCTACAATTGAAAATATCTTGTCATTCGAAAATCAGTTTGAAGAAACAGCTGTTATTCGTCTTGAACAGAATTACCGCTCGACATCAGTTATTCTTGATGCCGCTAATGCTGTTATTAAAAATAATCAGGGCAGAAAAGGCAAAACCCTCTGGACTGAAAAAGACGGTGGAGAAAAAATAACATTCAGAGTTTTATCAGATGAACGCGACGAAGGTCGTTATGTTGCAGATGAAATTCTTAATGCTGTTGCAACAGGAAGAAGTCTTTCTGATTTTGCAATCCTTTACAGAACTAATGCTCAGTCAAGCAGCATTGAACGTTCTCTTGTTTATAATGGTGTACCATATAAGATTTTCGGCGGTCATAAATTCTATGACCGAAAAGAGGTTAAAGATGTACTTGCATACCTTTCTGTTATCGCAAACCCTGCAGATACAGTTCGTATGAAGCGTATTATCAATGAGCCTAAAAGAGGTATAGGTGATACTACCATTAATAATGCGTCTTCTATTGCAGATGGTTTAGGTACAACTTTCTATGATGTAATTTCTCACGCAAATGATTATCCTATGCTTTCGAGAGCATCAGCAAAACTTACAGAGTTTACTAATCTTTTAAATACTCTTGCTGAGTCTTTAGAAGAAAAAGATATTCAGGATTTCTACGACGATGTTATAACAAAAACAGGTTATATGGAGTCTTTGGACCTTGATAAAGAAACAGCAGATGAGCGTAAGCAGAACGTTATGGAGCTTCTTGCAAACCTTATAAGATATATGGAAGAAAATGAGGGTGGTACACTTTCAGGCTTCCTTGAAGAAGTTGCTTTGATGACTGATATTGATAATTATAATGCTGATGCTGAATCTGTTGTTATGATGACTCTTCATTCAGCTAAAGGTCTTGAATTTCCCGTTGTATTTATTGTTGGTGTTGAAGAAGGTCTTTTCCCCGGTAATCAGGTTATGTATGACCCAACTGAACTTGAAGAGGAAAGAAGACTATGTTATGTAGGAATTACAAGAGCAAAGGAAAAGCTTTATATAACTAACGCTCGTTCAAGAATGATATATGGCAATACAAGCCTTACAAGGCCATCACGCTTTGTTTCTGAAATACCCGAAGATTTACTTGATGCTGTCCGTAACGAGCCTCAGCAGACCTTCTACGGCGGTTATTCTCAAAGCGGCGGTTATGGTCAGAGCTCATTTGGCGGTGCTCGTACTTTTGGCGGCTCTTCCGTTGGCGATTATCAAAGAAACAGACCTGATCAGAGTAAACCTCAGACATCAGCTAGCGGATTTTCACGGGGTGGCTTCAGTGGTGGTTCCGCTTCCTCTAAAACTGAGTCTGTAAGCCTTGATTTTAAGGTGGGCGACAAGGTAGAACATAAAACATTTGGACAAGGACTTATCATAAGCGCAAAAGCCGTTGGTGGTGATATGGTGCTTGAAGTTGCCTTTGATGATGTAGGTACAAAGAAAGTTATGGCCAAGGTTGCTAAACTTAAAAAGATATAAAAATAAACTGCATTCGATTCTTAACTATATCGAACGCAGTTTTTATTTTATAGTTCACTAAATGGTGAGGCAATTCTTGAAAGCCTGAAGTTTACAACTTCGCGTGAACGGTTAAATCTGTAAATACTGAAAACGAGGCCAACACCAACATATAAGCAAAGCGTACTTGAACCACCTGCACTGAAGAATGGAAGGGTAATACCAATAACAGGAAGAAGCATAAGTACCATACCAACATTAATAACTACCTGTGCGGCAATAATTGCAGCCATTCCGTAGCATATCATCTGTGTTGAAAATTCTCTTGTATTTTTACCGATTTTAATCATTTCATAGCAAATCAGGAAAAGAAGAGCTAACGTAATAATACAACCGAAAAAGCCTGTTTCTTCACCTATAGCAGTGAAAATCATATCATTTTCTTGCTCAGGAACAATACCGTTTTGTGTATAAGTTCCTTTGAAAATTCCCTGGCCAAAGAAACCGCCTGAGCCTAACGCATTAAGTCCTTTTAATTGCTGATAAGCTTCATCTGCAAATTCATCAGGTCTGAAAAGAGCAAGGAATCGAGTTCTTTGATATTCACTGAAAACAAACATCCATATAAGAGGTGAGGCAGCAAGTGCGAGTATTCCGCCTGCGGCAAAGAAACCAATATGTAATCCCGCAAAATAAAGCATAGCAATTGTTATAAATACGAAAACAAGAGCAGAACCCATATCGCCGGTTAAAACAACAAGACCAATAGGAATAACTGCATGAACCCCTAAAAGTAATAAAGATTTAAAGTCGTTGATTTTATCCTTTAATAATTCAAGATGCATGGAAAAGGTTATGACAAAGCCAATTTTTACAAGCTCTGATGTCTGAAAATACACAGACCCAAATTTTAACCAACATTTTGAGTCAGGTCGGGCTTCAGGCGCGGCACCAAATATCAGTGTTATAATCATCAGGATAATGCAAACAACACCGATAATTGGCCAAAGCTTTGTTACAAATTCATAGTCGATTGCCGAAATTACTAAAGCCATAACAATACCGAGTATTGCTGCAACCATCATAACTATAGCATCACGATAAAAAATTTGACCATCTTCAAGTAACCAACGAGTAGTACTATGCACCATAATAATTCCGTAAATTGAAGCAGCAGTTATTAAAAAAAGAAGAAACTTATTAGTTTCATCTGTGAATTGTTTTATTAAAGGAAAAATTTTCCTCAAGGCAACTTGCCCCCTTGATTTTATCTTCTATAATTGGTATTATACATATAATATAAATCAATTTCAAGTGTTTTGATTTTTTGAGGTGCTTATGGTAGAAGTTGTATCAAATTCACCTGCGCAGACGGAAGAATTTGCAAGAAAATTAGGTAGCGTTCTAACGGGCGGTGAAACTGTTGCATATTTTGGTGGACTCGGTATGGGTAAAACGCGTTTTACCGCAGGGCTCGCCAAAGGAATGGGTATAAATGAAGATGTTTCAAGCCCTACATTTTCTCTTGTTCACGAATATCATGGTGATAAAACACTTTACCACTTTGATATGTACAGAATAACAACATTCGATGACTTGTGTTCTACAGGCTTTTTCGATTATCTTGATTGGGGCGGCGTGCTTGCAGTTGAGTGGAGCGAAAATATAGAGAATACATTGCCTGAAGATAAACTTATTAAGATTGAAATTATGCGCGGTGAAACAGACGATCAGCGTATATTAAGAATGAGTGGTGATACTGTTTATGAAGATTCTTGGCGTTGAAAGCTCTGCAACTGCAGCAAGTGTGGCAATTTATAGTGATGGAAAAATTATAGCCCAGTGTTTTTCGAATACAGGTCTTACTCACAGTCAGACTCTTTTACCTATGGTTGAAGATACGTTAAAAACCGCAAATATCTCTTTAAATGATGTTGATTATATTGCAGTTTCAAATGGTCCCGGTTCATTTACAGGTGTTCGTATAGGTGTTTCAGCTGTTAAGGGTATGGCTCAGCCGTTAAAAATTCCTTGTATTGAAATTTCTACTCTTGAAGCAATTGCTAAGCCTCTGGAAAATACGGGTTGCCATGCGGTGTCTGTTATGGATGCTCGTTGTAATCAGGTTTATACAGCTCAGTTTGACTGCTTAGATGGGTTTAACCGTGTTACGGAAGATGAAGCAATAACCATTGATGAATTAGCGGATAAATTAAAGGACATTAATAAACCTATTGTTTTAATTGGCGACGGCACTCAGGTTGCCTTTAACAAATTGAAGGATATGATAAGTTGTGTTTGTACTTCATCGCCTTCAATTCGCTATCAAAGTGCGTCAAACGTCTGCCTTATTGCTGCAGAACAAATTTTGAATGGTGAAAATGGAGTAGAAGCACACTCTGTTTTACCTAATTATCTTCGTCTTTCTCAGGCAGAAAGAGAATTAAAGAACAAGAACAAATAATAAAGGAGTTTTATTATGTTAGCATTAGCATCAGACCACGCAGGTTTCCCACTTAAGGAGGAGATTAAAGCATACCTTGACGAAAAGGGTGTAGAGTATATTGATTGTGGAGCAGAATCAACAGCATCTGTTGACTATGCTCAGTATGCGCAGAAGGCTTGCCTTAAAGTAACATGCGGCGAGGCAGATAAAGCTATTCTTTGCTGCGGTACAGGTATAGGTATTTCTATGGCAGCTAATAAGGTTAAAGGTATCAGAGCTGCTTGTTGTTCAGATTATTTCAGTGCAAAGTTTACACGTCTTCATAACGATGCAAACGTACTTTGCATGGGCGCACGTGTAATTGGTGCCGGCCTTGCTTGTGAACTTGTTGATGTTTTTATTAACACTGAATTTGAAGGTGGCAGACATCAGCGTAGAGTCGACCAGATTCACGCCATTGAAAACGGTGAAATTTTATAATGAATAAAATCAGAAGTTTTCTGATTAAAAAAAGAAAACTACCGCGTAAATTTGTTGTTGATTTTATCGTCGTCTGTTTTTGTTTTTCCTGTTTTCTTGTATATGATAATTTTTCTTTGGATATTGAGAAAATCAAAATAGAGGATACCAAAGCAGAAAATTTGAAAGGCTTAAAAATAGCTCATATTTCAGATTATCATAACAGAAAATCTGAAATAACTAATAAAGCTATTTTTAAAGCTCTTGATGAAGAAAACCCTGACTTGATTTTCATTACAGGGGATTTGATTGATAAAAGCAAAACGGATATTGATACATCGCTTTCCTTTGTTTCTGAACTATGTGAATATACATCTGTTTATTACGTTACAGGTAATCACGAATGTAATGTGAGTATAGAAGACCAAAACGCTTTTGATGATATGATTAAAAGTCTCCAGAATATGGGGGTATTCGTTCTCAGACAAAGTACAGAGAGTGTTATATTACCCAATGACTCAAAGGTTAATATCTACGGCATAGATGATCCATATTTCCATTGTTCATATAGTTATGAAATTGATGGTGCATCATCTGCACTTTGCGATGGCTTTAAGATTGATAAGAATGAATATAATATTCTTCTTGCTCATCATCCTGAACAACTTCCTGTTTACGCGGAGTATGGTTTTGATTTAGTCTTTTCGGGACACGCCCATGGCGGTCAGGGAAGAATAATTAATCAAGGTTTAATTGCTCCTGATCAAGGATTTTTTCCTGTGTATACAGGTGGAGAATATAAAGAGGGCAATACAACGTTGATTCTTAGCAGAGGAATCGGCAATAGTATTATTCCTGTAAGGGTTTTTAATAAACCTCACCTGATATTTGTTGAATTTTAAAAGCGTGTTCACCTATTTAGGTGAACACGCTCCTTTTATCTTTTGGCATTTATACCTTTTGCACTGTATGTGGAAACATATGAACCACTATATGCTTTAACAGTGTATGTATATGTTGTTCCTTTTTTTGCGGTTGAATCAGTAAAGTATTTGTTTGCTGTTTTACCAATATATTCCCATTTTCCGTTTCCGGTCTTCCTGTAAACGTAGTAGCCCTCGGCTCCATGAACTGCATACCACTTGATTTTTATACCATTTTTTGATGCATCAAAGTCATAAACACTTGGTGTCTTAAGGCGTTTGTATTTTATACCTGATGTATTGTATGCAGAATGGTAACCTTCTGAACTGTACGCTTTAACAGTATAGATATATGTTTTACCTGGAGAGGCTTTTGTATCAGTAAATGTTGTTGCAGTAGTTTTTCCAAGATATTTCCAATATTTACCTTCTTTTCTGTAAATGAAATATCCCTGCGCACCATTTAATTTGTTCCATTGAATTTTAATGCCTGAGTCTGTATTTAAAGGCGTTTTCAATGTAGGTGCAATAAGCCTTTTTATAGTAACTCCATCAAAATAAAAACCTGAAACTGTTTTGTTTCTACAAGCTTTAATTCTGTATGAGTAAGTAAGTCCGTTATATACTTTTTTATCAGTATATGAGGTCGATGTTGTACGGCAATAATACTGATAGTTTCCATTTCCTACTTTTTTATAGATGTAGTAGGCAGTGGCACCTTGTACTTTGTTCCACGAAATTGTTATACCATTTGCGTTGTTGGCAGGGGATTTGAATTTTGGTGCATTAAGATATTGTATAATGCTACCATTTTTATTGAAATCCGAGTAGCCAGCCTCGTTTACTGCTCTTACAGTATAATAATACCAATATCCGTTATCAACTTGTGTGTCTATAAAAACTGTTGAACTTGTAGTGCAAAGATATATCCAATTTCCGTGAGGTGTATGGCGATAAACGCGATAGGAATCTGCTCCTGTAACCTTGTTCCAGATGATTTTTACGCCATCCTCAGTGTTAACAATTGTGTTTATATCAGGTTTATCACACTTTAATTGGGGAATTGTCTTGGTTTGTGTAACATCACCGCATACAGTGCATTTTTTGTATGCTTCACCAGGTTCAACAGCTGTTGTAATTTTTGATATAATCCAATTTCCTTCTGTGTGTCCGTAAGGTTCAATATTTGGTATTATATGCTTTATTCCACAATCGCATGTAGTAATTGTTGAACCATATTCATCACATGTAGGTGATGTTGTTTCAGGATAATTATATGTGTGTATATGGTTAAAAAGAGAATCGCTTTCCCATAATTGTATGTAATTTATACCATTCAAGCAATCTTTTTTTATAACATCAAATATGAAATCACATTCATAAATAGGACTTATATCTTTTCCTTGAATAACTGAATCAACAAAGTATGAATCCAATTTTCCGGTTTCTTTACTATCAACATAAACTGTAAAAGTGTTAATTCCGGTTGTATTATGTGAATTCGTAATTTTATACGTGTGGGGAAGGCTGGGGTCTATGTTATATGTTTTGAGGCTTATACCATAAATTTTTTCAGTTGAATTGTTTTTGCTTAATCCCAAAATGCCGTTTTCACAATCCAATACAATGTTATAGCCATTTTCTTCATTAGTACCGAGAATGTGAATCTTACCACTTAAATTACCAACTGTATTGAAAATAACAGACCAAGGCTTATCATAACAAAGCGTTGAAGGTGTCTGGAGAGTGATGTCTCCGTTCTCACTATAAGTGAGAATATTACTGTGGTTTTCGTTTTGATTAATATTAATTAATCTGCTGTCGTTCTTTTCAAAGCGATAATTATGGTATTGTCTGTTAACATCGGTTACTGTTGATTTAATCGTTATATTATCTGTAACTTGTGGGACGAAAATTTTATTTCCATTTACAACAGATTCTGTAATATCTTCATCACCCATGGTTACAGATATGTTGTAATCACCATATTTTAATTGTGAAAAAGTACATCTGAATTCGCTTTCAGAAGAGATGGTTTTTAAAAAGCCTTCATTTACAATAACATCTTTTAAATCGTAAGATATATTGTAAACGTCATTTCTGTTCATATAACGGCTGTTTTTATAAACAGATGATAAAAATGCGTTTGATATTGCATTCATACCTTTTTTGTTAGGATGAATGTAGCCATCGCTATAATATCTTTTAAGTGTTCTTGTGTCTTCAGTGAAACCGCTATCATTATATAAATCAACAATAAAGCAATTAAAATATTCAGCTATCTTAATTATTGATTTATTAAAACCGTCTGTTATTGCATTATCGCTACTGTTTTCTGTCAGTCTTGGTAAAGAGGTAAAACAATAAATTTCTGCATTTTTATATGTACGCTGAATTTTATGAAGCATAATTGCATATGCTTCACAAGATGTGTTGGGTTTTGCGTAAACAGTACTTCCTTTAACAGTTCTTATCAGAGTATCAAAGTTAATGTCTTCAAATGAGCCTAATCGTGATTTATGGTAGGATACATCATTTGTTCCCATATAAATGGCGATAATATCAGGTTCCTGTCCTGCATTTTCGCCTGTATTGTCGTGAAGATTATATGGTCTTGATAAGTAACCAAGTTCATCGTTATCTGAAAACGGTGAGAAAATTGTTGTTCCTGAATATGAGTTGTTAACTAATATTTCTGCGCCTAAAGCCTCAGCCGCTTTCATCCACCAAGTGTCGTTTAAAGTAACGTCAGTTCTGCCATCAGTATAATAAACACGGTTGTTTTTGATGGTTGTATTTGTGGTATCAGCAGCTAAACCTGATGATACATTAGCGTATGTGCTTATGCTATCGCCAAGAATTGATATTGTTTTATTGTTAAATACATTCTGTTGCTCAATTTCTTCTTGTGCTGATGCCACAGGGGAAAAAGTCATAAGAAAAATTGATATACACAATAAATATAAAAACGTGTTTTTTATTAACTTCATTATATAACTTTCCCTCCTTGATTAAGTTGACGAACAACTATTTTACTCTAAATTTAGATATAAATCAAGAGTATTAACTTAATATTTACAAATTAAAATCCTTCACCCAGTTTTACAGGATGAAGGATTTCATTTTTATGATTTTAAAGCTCTTTCAAGCCAGATTGAAGCAATCTCAATAGCAGCATACATTCCGTTTTTATCAGAACTTTTTTCAATAGCAGCAAGAGGATTAGCTTCTTTGGTGTTGACTAACTGAACCTTAACCTTATCAGCAATCTTAACGCCGTGAACTTCATGTGATTCAACAACAGAAAGAAGGGTAACATAAGGATCGTTAATATCACCATAGTAAATTGTATTTCCTTTTCTTACAAGAGGTTTACCCTTATAGGTGAGGAAGCTTTTATTATCTGCCAAAATAGACACTCCTTTTTAACAATCAGCTTTTAAGATAAGATTTAAGAAGAACCTGAAGAAGCTCATCTCTGTCTATTTTTCTTATAAGGCTGCGAGCATTGTTATGTGTTGTGATATAGGTGGGGTCTTCTGACAGTATATAACCTACAAGCTGACTGGTAGGATTATAACCCTTTTCAACTAAAGAATTATAAACTGAAACAAGAATCTCACGCATTTCCTTTTCGTGCTCATCGCTGATTGTGAATTGGATTGTTTTATCTGTCATAGTAACACCTCCTAAATATTATCTTATATTATATACTATGATTAACAAAATTACAACACATAATTATTAAGAAAATTTTAATTATGCTCTTAATTCAATGCCTATGCTATTAAGTTTCTGAAGAATTGTATCAATCCAACCCTGAACCTCTTCCATTTCGAGAGTTCTGTTTTTTGCAGAGAATGTAAGACGGATTGTAGCACTCTTCATTGTTTCGTTCTCGTAAGTATCAATAACCTTATAGGACTGAAGTTCCTCAAGACCCAAAGAGTTCCAGCACTGGCACATATCAGCAAATGTAACGCCTGCTTTAAGAACGAGGGATAAATCATAGTATGTTGATTGCTGTGCAGATGGTTCAAAGAAATCAATATTTGCGCCCTTAATATCGTCAACAAATGTATCAACATCAATTTCAATACAAACAGCTTTACCAACTTTGTCAAGCTTCTGCGCGTTTGTTGGATGGAGAGTATTGAGTGTACCTACAACAACACCATCACAAGAAATTTCTGCTGTGTTCTTTGGATGTTCATAAGCATGTGTTGGCGCAACCTTTTTGAGAACAGCGTCCTTGTGCTTTATCTGAGTGAAAAGGTTTTTTACAAGAGTAACTGCTTTAAAGAATAAGTCTTTTTCACTTGTTGTTTTATCATAAAGCACAATACCTAAACTTCTGCGTTCATTTGCGGTTCCATCTTCCCTGACGCCTTTAACAACTCTACCGATTTCAAAAATACCATAGCTTTCACCATAATCTTTGTTTTCGGAAACTGCCTGAAGAAGAGTTGGAATCATAGAGTTGCGGATAGTACCGTTGTCTGAACTTTCAATATTAAGAACCTTAACATTATCTTCAACCTCAATACCAAGCTTCTTGTATTTTCTAACGTCGCCCCAGATATATGAATGAACTTCGTGAAGGTTGAAGTGTTTAACAAGAATATCTTTTATTTCATTGCTCTGAGAACGAACAGGAGAGCTGTTAACAGGCTTTAATGGACTTCTTGTTGTAATAATGCTGAAGTTATCGTAACCGTAAATACGGGTAATTTCTTCAATTATATCAGCCTTGATTGTAACATCTTTTGTTGCTCTGAAAGATGGTACGCTTACTGTGAAGTCGTCGCCGTTTTTCTCAACACCAAAGCCGAGTGCAGAAAGTGTTTTGACGATTCTTTCTTCTGTAATATCAATACCTGTGTACTTATCAACATATGATTT
>CAJGCL010000039.1 GCA_904501675.1 Clostridiaceae bacterium | reverse complement strand
TTAATAACAACATCGTTCTGTGCGCCTGTACCTAAATACCATTTTGCACCCATTAACCTTCGCCCCCTTGTGAAATAATATCGTTTATTCTGTCGCGCAATGTGGCGGCAAGCTCAAAATTCTGTTCCTCAATTGCAACGGATAGCGCTGTTTTTAATTCTTCAAGCCTTGATTCAGCAAATTTTTTTCCTTCAGGCTTTGAGCCTGCGTAAGAGGCTTTTCCGTGGATTCGGTTAAGGGAAGGCAACAATTTATCATAAAAAACATTGTAGCACTCTGCACAACCCATTTTACCATCGTTTGCAATTTCTTCAAAGCTTTTACCGCAAAAGCTGCAATGCAATGAACTACCCGCTATCTCATTCTTTGAAAGAAGGTCGTTAAGCAGACCACCAAAGCCAAGGCCAAAGCCAGAGAAAGCCTCGCCATAGCCTAATGAACGGGCGCAATCGGAGCAAAGATGCACCTCTGCGGCTCTACCATTTATTATTCTTTTCATATGCATATTAGCTTCGTTTTTATTGCAATTCTGACAAACCACAAAAATCACCCCGCGGGAAAAATTCTTATATAATTATACATCTTATTTATTGACAATTCAAGAGATTTTAGTATCTATCCTCGTCTAAGAATTCATCTTCATATATAAACTCATCGGAAAATTCATAATCAAATTCATCGTCCTCTATAAAGTCAGAATAATCCCTCGGATTATGCTTCCTGTACTTATCGAAATCAAAAGAAAAACTCATAAAAATCCCCTCTTCATATATTATGGTACATATATTCTGTTCCCTAAATTTATTTATATTCAATCTGTAACAAAATTTGCCTTCATTCATATTATGCATTGAAAGGGGGATTAAGAATGGGTTGCTTATTCAACGGCGGTAACAACTGCACATGGATTATTATCCTTATCGTTATCATCTTGGTTTGCTGCAACGGTAACAATGGTTGCGGTAACAGAATCTCCAACGACTGTGGTTGCAACAACAACTGCGGCTGCTGCTAATTGCAGAAAAAGATACCGACCACCCAAACGGGTGGTCGGTTATCATTTTTAGAATATTACGGAAAGAACAACGCTTCCCACGCTTAAAAGCATTAAGCCTGCAAGGATAATGCACATTATTCTTTTTGCTTTATCTGAAAACATTATTCAATACCAAGAAGATTTTTAATGCATTCTGAAAGCACAGAAAGCTTTTCTTCTGCTTCCTCTCTTGAACTTGCTTTAGCAGTAATATAAATTTTAATTTTTGGCTCAGTTCCTGATGGTCTTACAATAAATGTATCGCCACTTTCCATTCTGTAGGAAAGTACATTTGATTTAGGAAGACCTGTTTCACCATCAGTTGTAATACCTGCCTTATAGTCGCCTACCCAATTGATAGCGCTGCCGTTAAGCTCTTTTGGCGGATTTGTTCTTAAATTATCCATCATATCTGCCATTTTCTGCATACCCGCAGCACCTTCGAAGGCATAGTTATCAAGCTGATTGAAGAAATAACCATATTTCTCGTAAATACTGTTCATAAACTGCCAGAGAGTAATACCTTGGGTTTTATAGTATGCTGCCATTTCGCAGATAATCATTGCGGCATTAACGCCATCCTTATCGCGAGCGTGAGTACCTGTAAGGTAGCCGTAGCTCTCCTCAAGACCAAGAACATAGCGGTCTGCCTCGCCTTTTTCTTCAAGCTCTGTTACAAGCTCGCCAATATACTTAAAGCCTGTAAGAAGATCTGCCATATCTGCACCATACTCCTTGCAGATTGCAGAAATAAGAGGAGTTGTAACAATAGTTTTAACAACCATTGGGTTTGCAGGGAGTTTACCCTTCTCTTTAAGCTGGGTAAGAAGATATTCGCAAAGCATTGCGCCAACCTCATTACCTGACATAAGCTTATACTCGCCATTATCGCGCACTGCAATACCAACGCGGTCGCAGTCAGGGTCAGTAGCAATCATAAGGTCTGCAGGGAAATCCTCTGTCATTTTAAGACCTTCTTCAAACACCTGACGAATTTCAGGGTTTGGATATGGACAAGTTGGGAAATTGCCGTCTGGCTTTTCCTGAGCCTTAACAACCTGTAATTCGCTTACACCTAATTTCTTAAGAACTCTACGAACAGGCTTGTTACCTGTACCATTAAGAGGTGTATAAAGAACTTTTATGCCCGATTTTTTAACTGCATCTTTATTAACTGAGCAATCCATTACGCAGTCAATAAATTCATCCTTAAGCCAATCTTCGATATAGTCAACCATATCCTCTGCAAGAGCATCTTCAAAAGACATTCTCTTAACGCCATCGAACATATCAACGCTCTTCATATATTCATATGTTTTAGCAGCAGCCTCGTCTGTTATCTGGAAGCCTCTTGGGTCATAGCACTTAAAGCCGTTATATTTTGATGGGTTATGGCTTGCAGTAAGCACAATACCAGAAGAACAGCCTAATCGCCTTACTGCGAAGGAAAGCATTGGAGTAGGCATAAGCTCTGGGAAAATATAAACCTTAATGCCGTTTGCTGCAAGAACGCCTGCGGCACACTGAGCAAAAACATCTGACTTAATACGGGAATCGTATGCGATTGCAACAGATGGCTCATCGAATGTTTCGTTAAGGTAATCTGCAAGCCCCTGAGTAGCCTGACCAACAGTATAAACATTCATACGATTAGTACCTGCGCCGATAACTCCGCGAAGACCACCTGTACCAAATTCGAGATTTTTATAGAATCTATCAAGAATTTCGTCTTCATTACCCTCAACAGAGGCTAATTCTTTCTGTAAATCAGGGTCAAGAACAGCTTTTTCGCACCAGATTTTATAAAGTGCATTTATATCATTCATAAGGAACTTCCTTTCAAAATTTATAACATTAGAATTATATCACCAAAACAAAATAAAATCAATTATCTTATAAAATTAGTGCGGATTTTAGGCTCTGATGCAGGGCGGTCAATTCCATTTTCTTTTCCACTTTCAATGCATTTAAGAATCCACGACATATTTTTACCAAGAGTACGCATAATCTGCATACCCTCTTCGTCTTTTAATACGTCCTCTGCCTTTGCGCCGTGCACCATATTCCAATAGCCTGATGAAACAACAGGCATACAGCTTATGGTGAAGTATTTATTGAGAACGTCAAGAGCGGCTGTTGAGCCTGCTCTGCGGCAGCTTACTATTGCAGCAGCAGGTTTATACCTGAAATTAGCGGAGCCCGAATAAAATGCACGGTCAAGAACAGCACAGATTGTACCTGACGGAGCGGCATAATGAACAGCAGAGCCGAATATAAACCCATCTGCATTTTTTGCTTTCTCGGTAAGTATATTTACAACATCATCGTTAAACACGCATTTGCCGTTATTAGAAGCGCAACCGCCACAGCCGCTACAACCTCTCACCTGCTTATTACCAAGCCAGAAAATTTCTGTATCGATGCCCTCGTTATTAAGCTGTTTTTCAATCTCACAAAGGGCGGTATAAGTGCAACCCTTTTCGTGAGGCGCACCATTTACTAATAAAACCTTCATATTAATCTCCTGTAACAGATAAAATTTCTTCAGTTGAATGCACTATATAATCGGGAGAAAACGTTTTTAAAAAGCTTTCGTCCCTGAAGCCCCATGTTACGCATATGCATTTGAGACCTGCATTGCGTGCTGTTTCAACATCAACATCAGAATCACCGATATAGTAGCAACTCTCTTTATTGACGCCAAGATAATCTATAGCGCAATTAACGGAATCAGGACAAGGTTTTCTGCGTACACCGTCTTTTTCGCCAACAGAATAATCGAACAGACCGCTAAAATACTTTTCAACCAAGGTCTGCACGGCAAAATCTGCTTTATTGGAAACAACCGCAGTTTTTATGCCCTTTTCTCTTATTTTTAAAAGCAATTCTTCTATTCCGTCATATGCTTTTGTTAGCACTGCAGAGTTTTCTTTATAATGATTTTTGAAATCCACAAAGCACTTGTTGACAACATCCTCGCTTGTACCAACGGGAACTGCTCGTTCTATAAGAAGGCGTATGCCGTTACCTACGAAGCTACGAACCTCGTCCTGTGTACGTGGCGGAAGACTATTGTTGCGGAGTGCAAAATTCACAGAGTTGCTTAAATCATCTAAAGTATCAAGAATTGTGCCGTCTAAATCAAAAATTAACGCTTCAGGCTTCATCTTCAGGACACTCCAGGTCAACTATAGTATATTCACGATTAAGAGCAGGAAGAACCTTATTTTTTAAATCTTCAGTTTTAAAGCGTACCGTTGCGCTGTTAATGCATGGATGACAACCAAAAAACTCTTCCTTGAAAACATTTTTCTCAATAAGAAGCTCTATTTCTTTATTTTTATCATACATCAAAGCAAGCACAGTAAGTGAACCTGGCGTTACATTAAGCATTTTTTCCATCTGCTCACCGCTTGCAAAGGAAAGACGCGCTGAATTAATCTGAGCAGAAAGATACTTTGTTTTAAACACCATATCACCCGGAATAAGAAGCATATAAAACTTTGTTTGCTGACGATTACACAAAAGAAGATTTTTGCAGATTTTGGCATCTATAACCTTTTCTATTTCTTCGCAAAGCTCAATTGTCGCCGCCTCATCATGCTCAGCACGAATATAATCCACCCCGTTTTCCTCAAGGAAAAGATAACTATCCATTTCCTTCTGAGTTACAGTTGTTTCGGGATGTTTTGAAAAAAGTTCAGGATTTATGTACATTTTTATAACCTCTATGTTAAAAAGGGAGTACGAATACTCCCTTTTTGTTGTTTATTTTACACGTTTCATAATTTCAGCAACATTCTCGGCAAGTGTTTCATTTGTAAGATAACCGAGAGAGTTAGTTTCATGATAGTGTCTTCTGTCATGAACATCATGACCCTGTTCAATATATGGCTGTGTTTTATGAAGAGTATAGTCGTTTGGAACACAGCAATAACCTGTCATATCGTTAGCAACGCCGTAAACGAGAAGGTCTTTATCACCAACAATGTCAATAATTGGGGTAGGATTAATCTCTGTACCCTTACCTGTTGCAGATTTATCTGCATCAAGCGCGCCACCATAAACAACCTCAGGGAACGGCTCGCCCGGAAGCATAAGAATCTGCTGTGTACCGAGCTTTATGTATACCATTTCGGTCTGAAGCGCAAGACCTAAATCACCTTTATCATATGCATAACGCTGACCTGAGCAGGCACCGATTGTTACCATAAGAGCAAGAAGACCATTATCAACAGGTGAATAATATTTATGCTGAAGAACTGTTATTTCAACAGGCATTTCTTTGTCATCTGTAATAGCGAGAGCCGCTTTTCCTAATGTTTCACCCTGTGTCTGAGTTCTTTCCCATACATCTTCAGAATAATCACCCGGGTCAACACCACCGATAGCACCGGGACCAAAGAGAACATTGGTTTCCTTTTCATCCTTGATTGATTTTCTGAGCCAATAAGGATAGTCAGCGCTGACTGTACGGTTACCGCCGCCTAATGTATTTGGGTGAGCTGCAAAGTTAATGAACCATGTTTCTGCACCGTTGTCATCAGGCACGAAACGTGTTCTTGTAAGAACATCGTGAAGAACGATAGGCTCACGTTTATCAAGCTGAGCAGATGGCACATGAGTTGTACCAATATAGAGCTTACCCGGTTTTCTGTTTTTGTAGCACTCTCTTACAACCTCTTCAAGAGATTTAAGAAGAAGGTCCATATATTCAGCGTCTTTACCTGTCTGGAGCTTATACAGCTGACCCCAATAACCTACGGTATCAAAGCCTGCATGAGTATGTGAGCAAGAAATGAAAACGCCTGCGCATTTACTTTCAGCCATAAAATCCTTAAGATTGTCGCGGACAATATTAAGCTCGAAATTTGTAAGACCGATAATATCTGCAGCAATGTGAACATAACCACCGTTATCGTCTGCACCAATCCACATAGCGCTTACTGTTATATTGTCATGAATGCTGTCAATAAGATGACCCATACCATGGCCGGCTATCCAATATTTCTTTGCTTTAATATCCTTTGGCATTACTTCCTTTGAAGCATAACCACAAACATACTTTTCGCCTGTAATTACTGTTGGCTCAGGACGAGGAAGCTCTTTAGCAACAATACCTTTTCTTCTGAGCTTTTTACCGCCCTTTATACCTACTGAACGAACCGCTTTTGCGGCAAATTCATTAAAACCCATTAAAATACCTCCTTTGGTATAAGATATACCTTTACGATTACATTTTACCAATAATTGCAAATAAAGTCAACGAAATAACTGACCAAATACAAGTTTAACAAATTGTTAAAAATACCATCAGAAATTCCTGTTATTCCAGCCCCAGTCGTTATAGCCGGTATATTTCACATAAACTCTTTCAGGTGAAATACCAAGCTCATTCTGGAGAATTGCGCAAATTTCTTTAGTCATATTCTCACTTGCGGCAGAATTTACCGCGCCTAAAAGCTCAACATCAACTATTGCTGTATCTGCAGATGCATCACCTCTGAACCAGAGCTTTGCACCACCCTCAATACCTACCATTAAATATGCCTCGCTTTTACCGGGAAAGCACTCAATAGCTTTACCGAAAGCTGCCTTTACTTTTTCACACTTTTCGTCAGAAACCTTTACTGTTGTTTTAAGATTAATATATGGCATAAAATAACCTCCGTTTATTTTTTCTATATTGTATCACAAGGCATAAAAAAATTAAAGTGATTTAGTTACATTGGAGATATTTTATCGCAACAAAACTGATAGCAGCGGTACCGATAGGTAAAACTCTTTCGTCGAACATAACTTTTGGATGATGTTGAGGATATTGAAAACCTTTTTCAGGCTCACCTGCAGCAAGAGCCAACATAAGAGACGGTACCTGATGGCTGATATAAGAAAAATCTTCGGACCCTCCGCTTCGAGATGACCGTGCACCAATTTCCTCTGTATTTATAACCATATCACTCTCAAAAAGCTCTGAAAGATATTTTTCCACATCAACTGACAACTCTTTATCGTTTTTCAAAGTCGGACATCCACTACCAAAAGAAACACAGACTTTGCCTTTATAAGCAGTGCCTATCCCCTCTGAAATTTCTGTTATGCGTTTTTTCATCTGTTCCCTGATTTTATCGTCATAAGCTCTCATTGTACCTTGCAAAACTGCAGTATCTGCTATTACATTACCCGCTATTCCCCCATGAAACGAGCCGATTGTAAGGAGCGCTTCGTCAGAAACACCTAATTCTCTTGCGGAGATTTCCTGAAGACCAAGAAGAATCCGAGAAGCAATTGTAAGGGCATCTATGCCCTGTTGTGGCGTTGAGCCATGGCACCCTTTCCCCTGAATGTTTATTGTAAAATAATCTGCGGCAGGAGCACCCACACCACCACTTGAAACAAATAAAGTCCCAGTTTTCATTGGTAACCCTGCCATTACATGAATCATTAAGGCGCCTTGTGGTTCAGGGTTCGAAAGCACACCGTTATCTATCATATTCTTCGCGCCTGAAAGAGTTTCCTCGGCAGGCTGAAACATTAATTTCACCTGTCCCTGAAGCTCTTTTTCATGTAATTTTAAAAGCTTTGCGGCACCAAGCAGCATAGCGGTATGCATATCGTGTCCGCAAGCATGCATATTCCCATTTTCACAAGCGAATTCAAGCTTGGATTCTTCTCTCACAGGCAGAGCATCCATATCTGCACGTAAAAGGAAACATTTATCCGAATCCTTCTTACCAATAAGGCAAACCACACCATTTTTACCACAATCGGAGTATTCACAACCATATTCTGCGAGTTTTGTTTTTACATACTCTACAGTTTTAGTTAATTCAAATTCTATTTCAGCATTTTGATGTAAGAAACGTCTCATTTCAAGTAATTCATTTTCCATTGATTTTACTTCATTAAGAATATTAATATTATCCATTTAGTAACCACCCTAATTAATTTCTGATATTGTTATTTCCAAAAAAGAGTAAATAAAGCAAAAACCGATCGAGAAAAATCTCGGTCGGTCATATAATTTGTAAATTAATCTTCAATATTCCAAGGGTCGTTACCCATTGAATCGGTTACTTTGCCTGTACCCTTTTCAACATAAACATCACCAATAAGCTCGTTTGGCGAGCCTTTGGCGTTAAGGCGTAACGTATAGGTGTAACCGCTTGCAGTTTCATCCATTTCGCTATCCTTAATGAAGAGAGCACCATCAGGGAAGCCCATTAAATCTGTATAGTAGGAAAGAATTATATCAACCATACCCTCAGGTTCATTGTTGATAGGTAAGGTAAGTGGCTCTGTCGTAGGCTCTGATGTAGTTGTTGATGAGTCTTCCTGAGTTGTACCCTCTGTCGACTCCTCACGTGAATTTTCTGAATAATCAGGAGAAACATCCACACTATCGTCGTTATATTGATAATCTCCGCTCTGGGTAGCTTCAGTTGTTGAAGTATTCACTTCTGTATCATCTTTATTGATTGCTTTAAAAACGAATATTCCGATAATTATAAATATAATACCAAGCATGATAGCAAGGGTAATGGTACCCTTGTTTTTCTTTGATTTTCTTCTTTTCTTTTTTGCCATAATATCACCTACTTTTTACTTTTATAATTATAACACACAATAACCAAATACGCAACAAAAGGCACTGTAAACAATATGTAAAATTTATTTGATTTTTTTAAAATTTAGTCTTGACAATCACATAAAGTAATAGTATAATATCAAACGTTCCTAGCGGGATAGTGTAACGGTAGCACGACAGACTCTGACTCTGTTTGTTGGGGTTCGAATCCCTATCCCGCTGCCAAAGACAAAAGCACCCAACAGGGTGCTTTTTGTTTTTAGTGAAATTAAGGGATTCGAACAAGAAGGGAGCAAACGCAGTTTGCGGAAGAAAACAGTCCGGTGGACTGTTTTCGCTGACGTGGGCAACGAGCGAAGCGAGGCGAGAAAGCACGATAGTGCTTGGGAAAATCCCTATCCCGCTGCCAAAAGCCTCGTTCTTTTGAACGAGGTTTTTTATTTATATTAAAAAACTTTCTTTTAATTTAACCACGTATGTTTATTTGAATCTGTTTAAATTATATGTTATATTATGACAGGGTGATAATATGAACGACAGCGTACAACACTATAAATTCATGACAGAGACTCCCGTTTCAAAATTAATTATAAAACTTGGTATCCCTACCACCATAAGTATGCTTGTTACTAACATTTACAATATGGCTGATACATATTTTGTGGGAACTCTTGGCACAAGTGCAAGCGGTGCGGTTGGCGTTGTTTTTGGCCTTATGGCAATAATACAGGCACTTGGTTTCACTTTGGGTCATGGTGCCGGAAGTATTATTTCACGTAAACTTGGCGCAAAAGAAAATGAGGACGCAAATTTAGTTGCCTCTGCTTCTTTTTTTACCTCGCTTATCACAGGTCTTATTGTAACCGTCGGTGGTCTCATTTTTATCACACCATTATTAAAGCTCTTAGGTAGCACACCAACAATTCTCCCATTCGCCAAAGACTATGCATTATGGATCCTTCTTGCCGCACCTATTACAATGGCAAGCTTTGTTTTAAATAATATACTCAGATACGAAGGCAAAGCCGCTCTTGCCATGATTGGCCTTACAACAGGTGGCATTTTAAATATATTGGGAGACTATATTTTAATTGAAATTTTTGATTTAGGCATAGCAGGTGCAGGTATATCAACAGCCGTATCTCAATTTATAAGTTTTTTGATTTTGCTTTCAATGTTCCTGCTAAAGAAAACACAAAGTAATTTATCAATCAAATGCTTCATAAAAGGTATACCATACCTGAAGAAAATTATACCAACAGGCTTTCCAAGCCTTATGAGGCAAGGTCTTTCAAGTATTTCTACAATGATTCTTAATAACGCGGCAGGTTTATATGGTGATGCAGCAGTATCTGCAATGACAATTGTAAATAAAATATGCTTCTTTATATTTGCGGTCGGTCTCGGAATAGGACAAGGCTATCAACCTGTCTGCTCTTTCAACTACGGAGCCAAAAAATATTCACGAGTAAAAAAAGGCTTCTTTTTCACTTTTTTCACAGGCGAAGCCTTATTGAGCATACTTGCGATTGTAGGTTTGATTATAAGCGATGGTCTTGTAGGAATTTTTCGCGATGACCCTGCAGTTATTGAAATAGGCTCTTTCGCTTTAAAAGCACAGCTTTTTGCGCTATTCTTCCAACCTCTTTCTATTTGTGTTAATATGACCTTCCAGAGTATCGGTAAAAACAAATCCGCAACATTTTTATCTGCCCTGAGAAGTGGACTTATATTTATACCTACCCTTTTAATACTCTCCGACATAATTGGTCTTACAGGCATACAGATTTCACAGACTGTTACAGATGCAGTAACTTTTTTCATTACACTTCCATTTGCAATAATTTTCTTTAAAAACCTGCCTAAAGATGCTGATTCATTGACACAATAACCCTACTTTGATATAATATTTAACGGAGTTGATGCCAATGCCTAAAAAGAAAATAATGTATCTCGATATATTGCGAATAATCGCGAGTATTGCAGTAATAACGATACATGTCGCTGCACAGAATTGGAACAGCTATACTGTTGACACATTCCAATGGGGTGCATTCAATATATTTAACAGTTTAAGCCGTTGGGCCGTACCCGTTTTCTGTATGATTAGCGGCTCACTGTTTTTAGATTGCGATAGAAAAGTAAAAATCAAAAAAATATACTCCAAGAACATACCAAGAATGGCAATAGCTTTCCTTGTATGGTCTGTAGTTTATCTGTTTGTAATCCATGACGTCAGTGAAATGGGTATAAAAGAGATTATAAAAACAGTATGCGCAGGCGGTTACCATATGTGGTATATCTTTTTGATAATAGGCTTTTACGCAATTGTTCCTATTTTAAGAAAAATATCTGACACACAGGAAGCAACATTATATTTTATTTTTATCTCAATAATTGTTACATTCCTTGTACCTGCAATAGTATCAATCCCACAGTTAAAGTGGTTAAAGCCAATATCAAACAAAGCCTTTCTTAACCTTACTCTTGGTTATACGCCATACTTTTTTATAGGCCACTATATAGTGAAATATGGTTTAAGAAAGAAATTCAAAAGGCTGATATATCTTCTTGGTGCGGTAAGCTTTGTACTTATACCTGCCGGAACACTTATCATTTCCCAAATGAAGGGTAAGTTTTACGGAGCACTTTACGAGTACAACTCATTAACTGTACTTTTCCAGACTTTATTTGTTTTCCTTATTGTTAAGGAGATTTTTGAGGACAAACAATTCTCTGCACGAACCGAAAAATTTATATCAACTCTTTCCCGAGACAGCTTTGGTGTTTATATGTTCCACGTTGCAGGAATACTTATTATTGAAAGATGTCTTAATTTTGAATCAACTACAATAAATCCATATATAGCAATGCCGGTAATTATTGTAGGAACTTACGTTATATCGGAAATTATTTCTTTCATTCTTAACAAAATACCGATTATTAAAAATTATATAGTATAAAACAAATCCTCGATTCAATACTGAACCGAGGATTTTGTTATTAAATCAATCAAGGAAATCGCGGAGCTTCTTTGAGCGAGACGGATGACGGAGCTTTCTGAGAGCCTTTGCCTCAATCTGACGGATTCTTTCACGGGTAACGTTAAATTCCTTGCCAACCTCTTCAAGAGTTTTGGAGTTGCCATCTTCAAGACCATAACGAAGACTGAGAACTCTTGCTTCTCTTGGAGTAAGAGTTTTAAGAACCTCAGCAAGCTGCTCTCTCATAAGAGCCATAGATGCAGCATCAACAGGTGCCTGAGCATCGTCATCAGGAATGAAGTCCCCTAAATGGCTATCTTCCTCTTCGCCGATTGGTGTTTCAAGAGACACTGGCTCCTGAGCAACGCGAAGAATTTCACGCACCTTATCAACAGGCATATCGAGCCTTGCTGCAATTTCTTCTGCAGTCGGGTCTCTGCCGTTTTCGTGGAGAAGCTGACTGTTTGTTTTCTTAACTTTATTAATTGTTTCAACCATATGAACAGGGATACGAATTGTTCTTGCCTGATCAGCAATAGCACGGGTAATTGCCTGACGAATCCACCATGTTGCATATGTTGAAAACTTAAAGCCCTTGGTATAATCAAACTTATCAACAGCCTTAATAAGACCTAAGTTACCTTCCTGAATAAGGTCAAGGAACTGCATTCCTCTACCAACGTATCTTTTAGCAATACTGACAACAAGACGAAGGTTAGCTTCTGAAAGGCGACGCTTAGCCTCAGGGTCATCCTCAGAAATTCTGATAGCAAGTTCAATTTCCTCCTCAGATGTAAGAAGAGGAACTCTACCGATTTCTTTAAGATAAACCTTAACAGGGTCATCGATTGCAATATTTTTAGCATCAGCTGATGTTTCTTCATCACCAGAAACCTTTGTTGACTCAATGTCAAATGAAAGTGCGTCAAGCATTTCATCGCTCATTTCGTCAATAATCTCTATGTTATTGCTTTCAATAAGCTCATAGAGTTTTTCGATATCGTCAACATCAAAGCCTTCAATTTCGAGAATAATGTTGTCGATTTCGTGAGTTGCAAGCTTACCGCTTACCTTACCTTTTTCAATAAGGTTTTTAATTTGCGGTTTCTTCTCCCAACCTTCCATTTTCATCTCACCTTTCTTTTTCACACTAGAGTGGGAACACCCTCTCTAAATAAATTACTTTTAAACATCTTTATTTAAAGAACTGAAAAGTTCTAAAAAGCTATCATCACTCATCTGAGACGGATTCTGAACAAGCCTCTTTTTCTGTTCCTCCTGAAGAACAATAATACAATCTTCGCACTCCTGCATAGTATTTGATACAAGAGATTGATTTGCAAGAAGCTTTGCTACTGCACTTGTTTCTTCGTTTGTAAGAAATTGTGAAAGATGGGATATATCCACCCTTTCACCACCTTCAATACGACTGGAAATAACAGAAAAAAGCTGTTTATTAACAGGAGTAAAGAATAAATCACTTTGCAGCTTATCTTTCAGCGATTTGTAAAAGCCTGCGTTGTTAAGCAAAGTAATAAGAATTGTATCCTCTGCTTTTGCAATACGCATATTTTTAAGCCTTTGAGGGTCTATGGCTTTTTCAATATTCTGAACCTGCTTCTGCGCTTCAGACAATTGAGTTTTTGATTTATTGTATCGTTCCTTACGAGCTGCATCCTTAATCTGATTAAGAATTGCATCTTTACTTACCTGAAGTTCGTCCGCTAGCTTCATAGCGTAAATATCACGTTCAAGAGCATCTGTAGTTGCAAGATATTTTGACGCTTCTCTGAGGAAATTCATTTTGCCATCCGCAGTTTCGACAACATATTTTTCTCTTAAAACAGATAACTTATACTCAGTATCGTTATCCGCAGAGTTAAGGAGCTTTGCAAACATCTCTTTGCCGTGAACCCTTATAATTTCGTCAGGGTCTTTACCGCCCGAAAGACGTATAACCTTTGCTCTTACACCGGTTTTAGAGAAGAGCGCCAACGCCGCTCTTACCGCCTTCTGCCCTGCTTCATCGGAGTCGTAGCAAAGTGCAACTTCATCGGCATAACGGGATATAAGGCTTACTTGCTCAGGGGTAAGCGCTGTACCAAGACCTGCAACTGCATTTTCAAAACCAGCACCATGAAGAGCTATAACATCCATATAGCCTTCGCAAAGAATTATTTTACGGTCATTTCCGTTTTTAGCAAAATTAAGAGCAAAAAGCTCATTACTTTTTTTATAAACAAGAGTATCTGATGTATTGATATATTTGGGCTTTGAGTTATCAAGCACGCGGCCACCGAAAGCAACAACATTACCTCTTAAATCAATTACCGGATACATTACTTTAGCTCTAAAAGCATCGTAAAAATACTTTTTACCGTTTTTCTCGCTATAGCGCAAAAGATTGGCGGCAATAAGCTCTGACCTTTTAAAGCCTTTAGCTGTAAGGTGATTTTCAAGAGCATGCCAATCGTCAGGCGCTGCACCAAGTCCGAAATGCTTTATCATTTTCGGAGAAACATTTCTGCGCTGAAGATACTCAAGCTGAGCCTTTCCCTGTTCTGTAAAAAGGGTTTCATGGAAAAACCTTGCAGCTTCGCGGTTAGCTTCATAAATTCTGCGCCTGAGATTTGCGGTAGTATCATCATAATTCGCATCAGGCATTTTAATACCAGCTCTGTCTGCAAGAAATTTTACTGCCTCAACATAATCAAGATTTTCAATATTTCTTATGAAGCCTATTACGTCGCCCCCTGCACCGCAACCGAAACAATAGTAAGAAGCAGTTTCCGGATAAACTGTAAAAGACGGAGTTTTTTCATTATGGAAGGGACAAAGCCCTACGAGATTACGTCCACGACGGCGAAGCTCGATATAACTTGAAATAACTGACTCAATGTCATTACTATCACGCAAGCGGTCAATAAAATCATCTGTAAAACGCATTGCCAAGTTTATCATCTCCTTTTTTAATAATATACCATAATGATTGCTCCATAAATGGTACATTACTCCGTCGCAAACTTAAAATCAGTCAACCCATGTTTTAGGAACAAAAAGTTGATTGAATATTTTTAATGAGTAACTATCAGACATTCCTGAAATATAGTCGCAAGCGGCTCTTTCGGGACCTTCTTTTTTTGCAATTTCATAATAAAATTCAGGCAGACTGTTAGGATTCCTTGAAAAATAGCGGAAAAGCTCTTTTATCATATTCTCTGCCTTGCCCTCTTCGCTTTTGCAAACAGGGTTTGTATAAACATATTTAAACATAAAGGAATGAAGTCTTTCATAAGCATCATAAACATCGTCAGCCATTTTGATTTCATCCTTGGTATTTTCAATAGTCGACTTTATAAGGGTATTGATACGCTGTGTTTTAGAAAAACCTAAAACAAGGCGGATATCAAGAGGAATATCATCCTCTTTAAGAACACCGCCACGGCAAGCATCATCAATATCATGATTGATATAGGCAATTTTATCGCTTAATTTAACGATTCTGCCTTCTAAAGTATCCGCTTCCTTACCTCGTGTATGACAAAGAATACCATCGCGCACTTCATATGTAAGGTTAAGACCTTCACCATTATGCTCTAATTTATCTACAACACGAAGGCTTTGTTCAAAATGAGTAAAACCTTTTTCATAAACCTGATTAAGAGCTCTTTCACCTGCATGACCAAAAGGCGTGTGTCCTAAATCGTGGCCGAGAGCGATTGCCTCAGTTAAATCTTCATTTAGATTAAGTGAACGGGCAATTGTACGAGCAATCTGGGATACTTCAAGAGTATGAGTAAGGCGTGTTCTGTAATGAACGTTATCAGGCGCCAGAAAGACCTGAGTTTTATCTTTTAATCTTCTGAATGAGGAGCAATGGAGAATTCTGTCTCTGTCGCGCTGAAAAGCTGTACGTAAAGGACACTCTTCTTCTGTCAGCTGCCTGCCCTTTGAATTTTCACAAAAAGCGGCATATTCAGAGAGTGTTTCCTTTTCTCTTTGTAGAGTTCTTAGCCTGATACTATTATCCACTTACATCGCCTCCTACTTATTAATACAGAAAATATTTGAAAAACCCTTTATTTTTGACAAAAAATTTATTTCGCAGCTATAATTTCTTCAACAACCTGAAAATCAACCTTACCATTTGTAAGGTCTTTTAACTTTTTATCAAAGGGATTCAGAATATCTTTTTCTATTCTAAAGCTCATATTTACATTATCGGTAAAGGCAGTATCCTGCATCACACCGCCTGAATCTCTTATTAATGTTTCTATTTTACCATAGAGGTTATAATCACAGGAAATGTTAAGAACAAGCCACGGAACAAGGGTTACAACCCCTGCTGCATCTATAGCAAGTTTAGCGGAATGGCTATACGCTCTTACGAGTCCGCCACCACCAAGAAGAATACCGCCAAAATATCGGGTAACCACAACAACGCAGTCGGAAATATCCTCCTGCGTAATAACATTCAGAACAGGCATACCTGCAGTACCCTG
>CAJGCL010000038.1 GCA_904501675.1 Clostridiaceae bacterium | reverse complement strand
CAATCAACTAAATTGTTAAGCTTGCTTCTTGCTGTTATTATAGCTTTTAGTTGCATGTCTGTTATCGGTTCTGCTATTCTTGTGAAGAGCGAAATAACATACGATAGCATTGACGACGCTGACTTGAGCTACCAGCAAGTTGCAGACCTTGCGATGGATATGATAGACGAGTTGTTGGTTGACGCTGATATTGGTGAGGTATTCAACCTTCTCGGTATCAGACTTGACTTGTCTAACGTAAACACAACATTCGAAACCGTGTACGGCTTGAAAGGTATCCTTGGTACTCTTGGTTTCCTTCTTGGTGATGTTGGCGACCTTAATGTAACCGCTTTAGCAGGCGGCACAGATTCGGCTCTTCAGAGACAGCACAATAACGACTACCGTATGATTTCAGCTCTTCTTCAGTTCCTTGCTGATAATGCTTCAGTCCTTTCTCAGGTAGCTTATGGTATTGGTAGCGATGGTCTCAGCTTGGGTCTTATCGGTTCTTTCCTTGCTCTTCCGGCAGAAATCACAGGTTTACTTGGTGATCTTCCTGGTTTGCTTGTTGGCATGGTGTACGACCTTATTATCTATGGCTCGGAAGGCTATGATAAGAGTATAGATGATTTGAAAGCTACAGGCACAACTCTCACTGCTACATATCCCGAAGTGGATACTCTTGATGAGATGGTTCCTACCGCTCTTTATAATCTTCTTACAAAGCCTCAGGAATATGAGAAAAATGCTGAAGGTGTAAGGGTTTGGGACCCAAATTCAATTATTATGCCTGATCTTCCTCTTACAAAAGACGACATCAACCCTCTCAAGAAATCTTTCTTCCAGATTCTTGACGTTGCTGCTCAGATAGCTATCGATGAAATTGGTGTTCCTGCTCTTAACAACAACCTTAAGAAAGCTCTTATGCTTGCTGTTGAAGCAGAACTTAATGAAATCGATGTATCAGCTCTTCCTGAAGATGTTGAAACAGCATTCGAAATAGATGTTGATGAAGCAAAAAAATCATATGTTACATACTTTGCATACGATAAAATGGCAAAGTCAGGCGGCAAATGGTACTACACAACAAGAGAAACAGAAGCTGTTCTTGATGCAAATGGCGAACCTGAAATTGTTAACGGCAAGGAAGTAACTGAGAAAAAACGTTACTACTATGTAGTTAACATGGGCGCTGCAAACGAATTCGCAAGCTTTATTAACTGGGATTGGGAATTTGTTGGTTCAGACGTTGCTAAGCCAACAGCTAACCAGACAGCTCTTATCTATGATGACTTCAAGACAGTTGACGGTTCATTCGTTGGTGGCCTTAACAATCTTCTCGGTATGGTTTACAACGTAGGTCTTTCCGAAACAGCAAAAGCAGACTTTGTAAAAGCAATCAAAGAGAATGAAATTGATAAGGATTTCACAGGCTGGATTACCGGTGAAAACTCTAATATCAACACTAACGTTGAATACCTTGTAAAGTATATTCTTACAGAGTTCGGCGATAAGGTGTTTGGTTCAGATTCACCTTACGCAAAATACACAATGGCTCAAATCAAAGATAAGACAGTTCTTGACATTGTTGCAATGATTGGTCCGGGCTTCTTTGAAGATGCTCTTCCTCAGATCATTCTTCCAAAGGATCCGGCAACAGGCGAATACGCTTTCCACAAAAACGTTCAGGTTTGGGAGTTTGCAGCAATAGTTCTTCGTGAGCTTATGACAGGTATTGCTCCTATCGTTAACTATGATAGCGTTATCTTTGCAAATGGTGATGTTACTTCTGCTAACGACAGACAGTTTGTCGATTACGAGCAGTATTACATTGATAATCCTGATGATTTCAGTTTCGATTACACATTTGAATATGAACAGGCTCAGGATGACTGGTTCAACATCATTCTCAATATGGGTACAGACCTTGGTCTTGTATATCTCCAGCAGATTACAAACTTTGAAGATTTTTGTGATGTAGTTTATGGCGGAGATGCAAAAGACTTCGACCTCGATGGTTGGATTAGAACAGGTGGCGGTAAAGATCCTAGCCACTGGCAGACTAACCTTAATGCAGCTATCCTTTGGGCTCTTGATTATATCGGTAGCGTGCATAATACCGGTGTTCTTGATGGTATAACATACGATATACTTAACGGTGAAACTTATGCACATCCGTTTGATAAGATCAGCTACATCTTCAATAAGATTCTTCCTCTTGGCTTCGTAGGTAACGGTGCTTATACATCTGAAACATACGACCTTGACGCAAGACTTCTTGTTGATGGTGTTAAACAGCTTCTTTCAACATTTGACCTTAACGTTATTTTCTCACTCTTAGGTCGTAACCAGGCTTCAGACTACAACTTACTTGATGATGCTTCACTTGGTACAGCAGTGCTTGACCTTGTGAACAGAATTCTTAAGCTTGTATTTGGTACAACAATTCTTCAGAATGTTAACACTACAGGTAGCGTTACAACACAGGTGATTCATGACGGTACTGATAAAGGTGGCGTTATTTCAAGACCATCTCTTCAGACTACTGTTCAGGCTCTTCTTGGTGGCCTTAACAACAGAAAAGACTCAATCCTTATCAATGCAGCTCCTGTTATAGCTAAGCTTATCAAGTCATGGGGCGGCGAGCAGGAATTCAAGAGACCTGAAAATGACTTGGGTATCTTCCGTGCTATTAACGAAAACGGTACAACCTATAATTACGTTGTAACAAAAACAGACTGTAACGGTAATCCATCAGAATGGGATTCATATGAAGATCCGATTACAGTTAATGTAAGTAACGAATCAGTAGGTGTTTGGAGACACTATAAGTTAGCAAACGGTACTGAAGGTAAGGACGAACAGTATAAGATTCAGCTTACCGGAGTTGAATTTACTGATTACGATGGTAGTGAATCCGATTACATTCATGACGTAATTGTTGATACAACAACAGTTGCCGACTACGGTAAAGCCTCTTCATTCACCTTCCGTGTTGGTGCTACAACAAAACCTGACGGTACAGCAGTTGGTGCTAAGTCTGCAATCCCTGAAGAAGGTGTTGTTCAGATAGTTAAAATCAGTTATGTTGTTTACCTTGAAGGAGGCCAGAAAGTTACAGATGACGCTGGCAACACATTGGTATTCACAGATGAATCTTATGTATGGTTCAGCAGATATCCTGCAGACGAAAACGAGACTGTAAGCGGTAACAGACTGACAGACGGTCTTCTCACAGACGGTCAGAATGGTTCATGTACAATTACCGTTCAGAACACCACATATGTTCCATATAGCAATGCAGCTAATTTCCTTGCGAACTTTGCTCCTGTTACATTCGACAGTACAGGTACAGAGAAGGGTAACCCAACAATGGTGTTAGTTTTCAACATTGACGGAACAGAAAAGAATGGCTTCAAGCCATCATCTGTAACTTCAGATGAAACCAATGAAAATATTTCCTATGGTAGTATCCCTCTTAAGATATTCCAGACATATACTGCAAATTGGAAGAATAGCATGAACCTTACTGTTAGCGGTTCTGCTCCAACAACACAGGAAGCTTTCGAAGCTGCAGTTCCTTTTGCTTCAGTAAATAGCGCAGACGGTGTTCAGCTTTCATGGACATTTAATGCTACTATTAAAGGCGACGAAAAGATTTCTTCAAATGACTTCAGCTTGAGATTCTATGATGACCTTTACAGAGATAAACTTTATTCTCTCGTTCATGATGAAGCAGCTAAAATGAGGAAAATGGCTGACTACGATACAACCGCAACTGTTGTTATGGACACTGCTCTTAAGAATGAAAACGAAACAGTAGATGGTAAGGAAGTTCTCAGGGAAACAAACTTCGACACTAACGCTGATGGCGTAACAGTAATTAAATGTAATGAAGCTTGGACAGAATACTACAATGCATTTGCTGAAGCACTTAAAGTTGGTTATCCGGAGTGGAACGACGCTTCCAGATATGACTTCAAAGCACAGTATGACAGACTTCAGGTAGCAGTTAATGACCTTGATCGTTGTCCTGTTAAAGCAACATCAGTTGCCGGTGAAATCGACGAGATGGAAGATGCTCTCAGAGCAGCTCAGGCTCGTACAACAGACAAATATAACCACACTGACTATAAGATGTACAGACACAACAAGTTCAACGACGCTCGTAGCGACGCACAGTGGTACATCGACCTTAGAAAAGACGCTCAGCCAACACTTGCAGAAATCAGCAAGTACTTCGGTTACAACTGGATGGAAATGAACGATTTCTATGCTCTTATTAAGCAGCATACTGTTAAGTATGGTGAGCATGCTGGTGAGACTATTGATCAGCACAAGTACTATGATTACCTTAATGCTCTTCTTGAAGACTTCACAGAAGAAGAACTTGAAGAAAAGAAATTATGGCTCGACAATAAAAAGAAAGAGTTCGCAAACGTAACAATGCTCGACGTTGCTATGGCTGAGAACTATCTCAAGATTACAGAAGAACGTCTTCTTACAAGAGATTGTGGCATTATTTACACTCAGCTTAATGACGAAATCACATCAGCTCAGAATATGATTGGTATTACAAATGGTGCTAAGGGAATCACATACACAGATGGTTCTTGGAAGAACTACAAGAAAGCATACGACGATGCTGTTGCTGCTCAGAATTGCGGTTCACAGAAACAGGTATTCGACGCTAAGTACCAGCTTTGCGTACAGCGTAAGAACCTTGTTAAGGTCGGGGATGCTGCTGACTATGCAGAACTTAATGCACTTATTGCACAGGCAGAGTTCGTTCTTGCAAACCCAGGTCTCTATGAGTCAAAGGTTGAAGGCATGCCAATCAATAAGGTTATCGGTATGGTTCTTGCAGAACTCGGTATGGATAAGATTACAAGCGTTGATGGTTATGATGTAAACCTCTTCCCTGGTTCAGCTTACGATACAGTTGCAGCAGCATACGGTAAGGATGACCAGAATAAGGTTAATGACGCAGCTTGGGTTCTTAAAGAAGCTCTTGCAAGACTTACATTTAAAGATCTTGCAGTTACAGATGTTAAAGCAAATAAACTCGTTGAGAGAGAAACTCTCGTTAAAGACGAGGATGCAAACGATGGCAAAGATACATCAGTAACAGCTCTTGTTTCTCACATTGCTGCAAAGCAGGATGAGACAAACGTTAAGAGCTACTTCAAGGTTGAGGCAGAAAACTTGAATGTTACTGAAGTTGTTGTTTCTAATGACGTTAACTTTGCTGTTTCTTATGTAGGCCAGAAAGAATTCAAGGGCTTCGCTGGTACAAACTCAACAGTAACATTCTACACAACAGTTAATGACGTTAAGCTTCCTGTTGCAACAGTTAAGATTGTTGTTGACGGTGATATTAACGGCGACGGTGTAGTAGATGGTCTTGACGCTGCTTACGCTGCACTTATTTCAGCAGAAAAGGGCGAGCTTGAAGGTTGCTACTTCCTTGCTGGTGATATAGCTAAGAACGGTGCAGTTGATGGTGATGACTACGGCGCAATCGTTAACTTGGCAGTAGGCAGAAAAGCCTCTTAAGTTATAACACAATTATTTTCTAACGGTTTTATAAGCTATATATAATATAGTATATATAACAAAATCCCTTAAATTGATTGTTTCTTAATATAAGCCTTGCCCGGTAGGCGACTATCGGGCAAGGATAAAAGGTAAAATTTACCATTGAAATAAAGCGCAGATTGCTATATATTATAATAGTATATAATAGGCGCAGGAAGTGAATGGGTACTGACCGTTCCGTAAAAGGTATTACCTGTTTATATTTGGATTCCAATTTAAGCGGTTGTGGCGTAAGCCATATTTGGAAAGAAATGAAAAATAAAACAAGGAGGCAAACAAATGTCTAAGAAGTTACTTAGCGTAGTTCTTGCACTTGCTCTTGCAATTTCTTGCTTCGCAGTTGTTGGTTTCGCTGTTGGCGGCCTCGGCTATGAAGATGAAAAAAGTGCACCTAACTACACACAGACTTGGGCTCTTGGCGAGCCTGTTCCTAACGGCGACGGCACCACTTATTCCGTCGATGTTAAACTTACAGCTACTGCAGCTGAAGGCTTAACATATTTAGTAGGTCCTATTCAGTTCAAGGTTGACAAAAAAGTTAAATCAGGTACTCTTGAGCTTACAGATGTTACATTATCAAAGGCTGTAATAGATGTTTGGGGCACTCAGGGTGTTACATCTATTGCAGATTTCGATGCTGAGGAAGAGGAAGATATTGTTATTATTTTCCCTAAACCAGCTAAAGAAACAGACGCTGTTAGCGGTCTTGACCTTTCATCTGAAACTGTTATTGCAACTCTTGAATACACATCAACTAATGCAGCTGCAACTCTCGCTATTGACGTTGCTGATGCAAAAACTGCTAACAGCACAGGCGGTACACTCTTCGCTGCTCGTATGAGCGACGGTAACGTTGTTACAGGTACCCCTATCGTTGGTCAGACAGTTACACCTACAACAAATACTGTAACAATCGGTAGCGTTGCAACTCCACCAGAGCTTGTAGTAAAAGAAGGCACAATCGGTGTTATTGATACAACAAGAACAGTTATTGATGCAGTAGAGGGTACAGAGTGCGATGGCTATGTTTATGGTGTTGAGCCTTTCCTCTATGAAACTGTTGGAGATGTTTTCGAGGTAGTTGGTGACGGTGAAATGGAAATTGTTCCAAGTCCATATGGTTCAGAGAATGGTACAGGCGCAATGGTACAGGTTATTGACGACAATGAAAATGTAGTTGCTGAATACGTACTTATCATATTTGGTGATGTTGACGGTGATGGTGAGGTTACTTCTCTTGATGTTAGTGAAGTAGAGTGGCATGCTGGTTGGGTTCACACTGATACAGAAGAGGGTAGAATGAGATATTATTATCAAGATTTTGCCGGCGATGTTGATGGATGTGGCGAAGCTAGTGCACTTGACGTGAGCGAGATTGAATCATCAGCAGGTTGGGTATACCCAAGTGCTGAAAGTTATCTTTCACAGAGAGAAATTATTACACGTTTACCCTTTTAAATTATAGGAGGCAATTAGAAAATGTCTAAGAAAATTTTAAGCTTAGCACTTGTAGCGATAATGTTGTTTTCAATGTTTTCGATTTCATCAAGTGCGGCTATTTCAGAAGGCCAGGTAGGTCTTAAACTTACTACCACTGCTGAGGTAGGTATGGGTGCTGGTGAAGAAGTACTTCTTCATGTTCAGTATACTTTCCCAAGCACACTTGATTATAGCACATACAGACATTCATTAGGAAATATTTGTATAGCATTTACAGATGCATTTACAGTTGATTCAGTAAATGCTAATACTACTTCATCTTGTGGTATTGATGCACTTATTATTGGTGACCAGTATACAGAAGTTTTCAAAACTGACTTTACGGTTAACGATTCACCAACTCAGCAGACTAATATTTTAAAAACAATTAAGGATACACATTCTGACTATGCAGTTGCATCTACTTGGGATGATGCTATTCTTACTGTTCCAACATATGTACCAAGTGGCACATATGGTGCTAAAACTGGTTATCCAATTGTAGAGGGAGATCATGTTTTCTATACAATTAAGTTTAAAACAACAAGAGAAGTTACTGCAGATGACAGTTTTGGTATTCCTGTAGGTACAGTTGGTACTACTACTAAGGTACAGTATTACGATGTCACTGCTGGAAAGTCGGTTCCATATGGAGCAGGTAGTATTGTAATGGATGAAGCTGTTGCATATGCAAAAGCACCATCATATGATGTTTACAAGCTTTCAGCTCCTCTTAAGCATTCAAATGGTGATAACACATATACAGTTGCTGCATTCTTCGCATTCAAGAACATTGATCCTGAGTTCGTAACTCCGGAAGAAGATAAAAACAAGGCAGGTTATTCAAAGAATATTGAATCTATCGGTGCTACTGTAACAGGTACTAGAGCTGATGGTGAAGCTCTTACTATTACTCCTGACGAAATTAAGTATGTATATGACCTTGGTTCAGGCGAATACGGCTTCAGAGTAATTATGCACGATGTTGGCGCTGACGCTAAGATTCAAATTACACCATCTGTTGCAACAAACGACAACGAAACATACACAGTAGAAACAATAAGCTTTGATGTTTCTACTATAGCAGAAGTTAATAATTAAATGATTTCGAGACTATATGAAAAACCGCAGCTCAATATAATTGAATTTGAGCTTGAAGATGTTTTAACATCTTCAGCAGTTGTTCACACAACTTCTGCTCCCCCTACCACTCTTCCCGGCACCACCTCAGGTGGCGTTCAGGTTGGCGGTAACGGTAGCGCAGATATTGTTGTAGACTTCGGCGACTTTTTCAAGTAAATTAAATATTTTACTATTCTGAAAGGAGTATTTTTTATAATGGAAAAATACACAACCCCAGAGCTCGAAATCATGGAATTCGAGCTCGAAGATGTACTCACAATTTCCCTTACTGAGGGTGACATTTACACAGGCTGGTATTAATTAGCCCGATTGGTGAATTGCCAATTTAATTAAAAACGGTACTGCCCTGCGCAGCAGGGCAGTATTGTGAGACGTCTTATGATGACAAAAACTCTCAACCCGAGGGGTAACCCTCGGGTTGATGTGTCTATTTAAATTAAGAATCAAGAGTCAAGAATTCCGTTGAAACAACGCTTTCAAAAGGTTTGTGTTTTGCAGAAAAGTTGTTCTTTATGAAATTTTTGAATTTAATTATGTGTATTATTTATTATTGTATATATAATTAAGTACGAAAATTAGCGAAGCCTTTACATCCCTATTCGGCAAAGCCGAACAGGGATGAAAAAGTTATTTTGAAGAGTTGAAGAAAAAAGGAGTTCTTAAATAAATATTATAGGATAAAAATATGAAACTTAAAATTACTGATTTAATTTTTGAAATTGATATTAAAGGGCAATTATTAGCAGACCGTATTGGCGCATATATTTATAATGGCGAAAAGGATGCTGATATTGTTTCTATTGTGTCCGAGCAATATTATAAAGACAGGAATGAGGAATATAAGCACCTTTCCTTTGATGAGTGTGAATATCTTTATAGTGGCTCATTCTTTTATGAACAATTGGCTCTTTTCGATGGACTTATGCTCCATTCCTCATGTATTGAGTATAAGGGTAAGGCGTACCTTTTTTCTGCGCCAAGCGGAACAGGTAAGTCAACCCACACACATTTGTGGCTCAAATATCTTGAGGGATGCCGGATTATAAACGATGATAAGCCTGCGATACGTATAATCGATGGTGTGCCTTACGCTTTTGGTACTCCTTGGAGCGGTAAAACCGACGAAAACATAAACGAAGGTGTGCCTATAGGAGCAATCTGCTTTTTGGGTAGGGGAGAAAACAAAATAAAGCGCATACCCGGTTTTGCCGCTTTGAAGCCTTTTCTGGACCAGACTGTACGTCCCAGAGACAAATCTCTTATGAACAAAATGCTGGAAACACTTAATATAATTTTAACGAAAGTTCCTGTTTATCAGATGACATGCGATATGTCAAAAGAAGCGGTTATGACAGCAGTAAAGGGAATGGTAGAGTAGCAAGTAGCAAATAGCAAGTAGCAAGTAGCTAATAGCTGAAAAGGTGATATTGTGCAAAGTTATAAAGAACTTGTGGTTTGGAAAAAATCAATTCAACTTGTTATATCAATATATGACATTGTTAAGATGTTTCCAAAAGAGGAAATGTATGGGTTGTCAAGTCAAATAAAACGAGCAGCTGTATCTGTGCCAAGTAATATTGCAGAGGGACACGATAGAAATTCTGATAAGGAGTTTTGTCAGTTTTTATGTATAGCAAGAGGTTCTTTAGCAGAACTTGAAACGCAGTTAATAATCGCAAGTAAACTTGAATATCTTAACGAAATTTCGATTAATGAAATTTTGCGAGATTGCGATGAAATTGGAAAAATGTTGAATGCGCTTATTAAGAAAATTAAAACAGATAGCTAATTGCTGTTTGCTAATCGCTAATAGCTGAAAGGTGATATTATGGCTAAAAGAGAAAGAAAAGAAAAAAACAGTAAGAAAGGAAAGAAAATTGCAATCGCAATACTGTGTATATTCCTTGCGATTGTGATTGCATTATTTGCAGTTGGTTTTTCCTACTGGAAAAAAATAAAACAAGCACCGCCGGCGGTTGAGGACACAATGGTTTACGATTTCGATGATGAAACTATTCCTGTTACACTTGAAGATGACCCTGTTTTTGAGCAGATGTTTGAGGGCGATGCGTCAGACTACAAAACAACAGTTAAAAACTGGGTAACAAACGGCGGCGACATAATGTACAGCAAAGATGTTATTAATGTTCTTTGCGTTGGTGTTGATACACGTAATAAAAACACTGTTTCCGGTCTTACAGACTCAATGATTATTGCTTCTGTAAATACAGAGCTTGGCCAAATTACATTTACGTCCATTATGCGCGATAGTTATGCATATCTTCAATCTCCATCAGGAGCAGGTAGCTTCAATAAAATTAATTCAGCTTTTCCGTTTTATGGTATAGACAACCTTATAGATACTATAGAAGGTCACTTTAAAATCAGAATAGATGGCTATGCTATGATAAATTTTGCGCTCTTTAAAGCTGTCATAGATAAGTTTGGCGGAGTTACGGTTTCTGTTGATAAAAATACAGCAAGCTATCTTAACAGAAGCTACGGCTTTAATATAAAGTCCGGCTCTTCTGTAACACTTAGTGGTGATGAGGCTCTTGCTTATTGCCGTAGTCGTAAATGCTATAATGATGGCGATGTAACACGTACCGCTAACCAACGCAGAGTTCTGCTTTCGCTCCTTAATAATGCTACAAGGATTAAAGCCTCTGAGGTTGCTGATTATGTTGCTACAGTTATGCCTTATCTTGAATCAAGTTATACTGAAGCAGAAGTGCTTGCTCTTGGTACAAAAGCAGTTGTTAATAAATGGGCAGATTATACTGTTCATCAGCTCGTTATGCCTGATGAAGCATCAAGAACTGCTCATTCAGGTAGCGTTTGGTATTGGGAGGTTGATTATCCTCTTGCTGCCCAGACTCTTCAACACGCGATTTATGGTGAAACAAATATTATGCTCAGCGATGACAGAGGTGGCAATAATCCGGAAACAACAGAGGTAACTACTGAGGAGACAACTGAAACCTTAACTGAGGCTGCATCATAAACTGTAGGGCACGGCTGGTATCCGTGCCCTATAGTTACCGTATACGAAAGTAAAATCGTAGGGAACGGGCACTGACCGTTTTGCAAGGCTTTTTAGATGTAATTAGAAAAGGATGGTGAAAAATGTGGTAATTTATCCTGAATCCTTTAGTGTAAAACCGAATATTGAGGCAACCGTGGGATTCAGAAATCTTTTTACTACCACATCCCAGACTGCTATAAATAAAAACCTCACTCTTTTAAAGGGTAATTATGTGTTCTGCAGTAAAAATGCGGATTTGAGAAAAATGCATATTTCAAACACTATTGCTGAGAACGAATACCCAAAAGGTGTGGAGAAAAATCTCCATAAAACTGCTGTTGTGATTGAAAATATAAAAAACATGGACATCGATTGCGGCGGTTCCAATTTTATAATGGACGGCAAAATGAGCCATATATATATTAAAAACTGTGAAAATTTAAAAATTAAAAACCTTAACATTGAAACTGTGTATCCTAATGTGCACAAGCTTACCATAACAAAAGCTTCACCATTTTATATTACATTTGAGGTTGATTATCAAAGCCAAATTGTTGAAGAAAACGGGGATTTCTATTGGGTAGGCACAGATTACAAGCTTTCTCTTACGGATTATAAAAATAGTGCAGGGTGGACTCCTACAGCTAATCCTGATAATTTGTTTCATATAAAAAGAAATGGTAGCCATCCTCTTTTTGGTGTTGCAAATCTTAAAAGAGTTTCTCAAAGGGTTTTCAATGCTCGTTTTATTGTTCCTAAAGACTTTCAGGTTGGGCAGATTTTTTATATTTACCCTGCAGTCCGTGAGGAAGTTGGTATTTTTATTGAAGGTTCCAAAAATATCCAACTTACAAATATAAAACAAACCTTCAATTATTCCCACGCACTTATTGCTCAGGATAGTGAAAACATTACATTGGATGGACTTGATTTTTCACCAAATCCAAAAGCCGAAGCTGATTTCTGTTCGTTTGCTGATTTTGTTCATTTCAGTATGTGCAGAGGTAAAATCAGTGTGCTTAATTCTAATTTTGATGGATGCGGAGATAACGCTTGTAATGTTCATAACATCTATTTTAAAATCACAGAAAGCAACAAAGATAAAATGACCGTGAAATTCCCTAATCCTCAGAGTTATGGCTTTCAATGCCTGAGAGACGGAGATATAATTGCTTTCATTGACCCTAAAACTCTTTTAGAAGTTGGAAGAACTAAAATTCTTCACGCAACTCTCAGAGACGATTATTACTATGATCTTTTGCTTGCAACATATGATCCACCTTTAAAAGAAGGCGGTTATGTTGAGTGCGTTCCTGCAAATCCTGATTTTGAGTTCAATGCAAATACAGTTAACAGGGTAGCAGGTTCAGGCGTTCTTTGTACAACTCGTGGTAAAGTGAAAATTGAAGGTAACAGATTTTTGAACACAGGCGAAAATGGCATTTCAATAGGTGGCGATGTGTCTCGCACATTTGAGGGCAGTTCCGTTGAGAATATGAGTATCAGTGGTAACGCTTTTATGAATTGTGAGGATAGCGCCATACTTATTGAACCTGATAACAGACGTTATGCCGGCTCCGTTCATAAAAATATTGCTATTGAAAACAATTTGTTTGTTATTAATAATATTCATGCTCTTTGTGTTTCTTCTTCAGAAAATATTGTTATGAGAAACAATGTTTATAAGGGCAGAGCCTTGAATAGTAAATGGGTTGTTTCTAATAATACGGAAAATCTTGTTTCAGATTGTCCAAAATAAAAAGCAGGATTTTTAAATCCTGCTTTTTCAGTATTAATAAGTTTTTGCTTCAAATGACTGGCAGCATGTTGCGTCTACTGACTTAGGGTCGCAGTTGCAACCGCCTACTTTAATAGCGTTCTTTGTGCAGTAGTTTTCGCTATTGCAATGATATTTACAGCTTTCAACTGTACAGCCAATACTGTTGTTTTTCTTGTCGTTCATTATGTTTTCCTCCTTTTTTTCAGCAGATTATTCTGCTGTTACAGATAGTTTAACCGGATTTTTATTATTTATAGGTGAATTATGAAAAAAGAAAATGTTATAAGTTCTTGTTATTCATTATTAAGAAATGTTACACCGCTTAATTTTGATTGCGGAAAAATTTGTAATGGAAAATGTTGCAAGGGTGATAATAAAACAGGTATGGTTCTTTTTCCGGGTGAAGAAAAACTTCTTGATAAAGATATAAATGTAATTATTGACGATGAGAGTTTTAAAATCGCGGTGTGCGGTGGTGCTTGCAACAGAAACTACAGACCTCTTTCATGCAGAATATATCCGCTTTTCCCTGTTATTAAAAATGAAAACGGTAGGGAATATATTCAGGTAGAATTTGATCCTCGTGCTGATTGTCCGTTATGCTCAGAGGAATATCAATTTACAAAAGAGTTTATCAAGTCAGTAAAAAGGGTAGGTAAGTATCTTCTGCTCAATGAAGAAACTGCAGATACATACAGAAAACTTTCCGCAGAAATTGAAGATATAAATAAACTCATAGAGCTTCTTTTTTAATAAAGGAAGCTCTTCTTTATTATGATTTAACGTGGTAAAAATGTTTTAAAATTTTTTGAAAAAAGTTGTTGACAAATTAAAAAGTATCTGTTATATTATAAATGCAAACAGTAATCATTACTACTTGTTGCAGAGAGGAGTTGATTCGATGAGAAGCTCAAAGCAGAGAGATGCTGTTTTAGATGTGCTTAAACACTCCTGCGACCACCCTACAGCTGATATGATTTATGAAAGAGTTAAAGAAAAGATTCCCAACATCAGTTTAGGAACTGTTTACAGAAATCTTGGTCAGTTAAAAGACGAAGGTCTTATAACAATAGTTGAAAGCAGCGATACAAAAGTGCACTATGAGGGAAATCTTACAGACCATATTCACTTTTTGTGCAAAAGCTGTTATAATATTACAGATGTGTTCTGTACACCACAGGTTCCAAAGGATTTAAGTGATTTAGGGCTTCAGGTTGAATCACAAAAAACAGTTTATTACGGCTTATGCAATGTATGCCGAAATAATATATGAGTTAAAAATTAAATTTTATATTTGAAGGAGAAAATTGTTATGAAAAAATGGAAATGCTTAGTTTGCGGTCAGATTGTTGAAGGCGAAAACCCACCAGCTGCTTGCCCACTTTGCAAGGCACCTGCTGAAAAATTTGTAGAAGTTAAAGAAGAAGAAATGACTTGGGCTGCAGAGCACGTTCTCGGTGTAGCTAAGGGCGTTAGCGATGAAATCATCGCAGGTCTTCGCGCTAATTTCGAAGGCGAGTGCACAGAGGTTGGTATGTATCTTGCAATGGCACGAGTTGCTCATAGAGAGGGTTATCCTGAAATCGGTCTTTACTGGGAAAAAGCAGCTTATGAAGAGGCAGAGCACGCAGCAAAATTTGCAGAGCTTCTCGGTGAGCTTGTAACAGATTCTACAAAGAAAAACCTCGAAATGAGAGTTGCTGCTGAAAACGGCGCAACTGCAGGTAAGTTTGAGCTTGCAAAGATGGCTAAAGAGCAGAATCTCGACGCTATCCACGATACAGTTCACGAAATGGCTCGCGATGAGGCAAGACACGGCAAAGCATTCGAAGGTCTTCTTAAGAGATATTTTGGTTAATAATTCCTCAGAATTGTGGCATACTATATAGGACAAAACACAAAAAGGAGAGATTTCTTTGAAGTATATTTGCCCTTGTGGATATGTTTATGACCCTGAAAAAGGCGACCCTGAAAATGGTGTTGCTCCGGGTACAGCATGGGAGGATGTTCCTGAAGATTGGGTTTGCCCAACATGCGGACTTGGTAAAGAAATGTTTGAGGAAGAGTAATAAAAAGCGAAGCCGACGGAGTCAGCTGACTTCGTCGGTTTTGTAAAATGTTTGCGGAGGAAAAATATGGATAACACAGCATTATTTAATTTATCGTATGGTGTTTATGTAATCACAACCTGGGGTGAAGGTAAGGCAACAGGATGTACAGCAAACTCTGCTATGCAGATAACTGCAAACCCAGCTACAATTGCAATTTCAATTAACCACGATAACTATACAAACAAGTGCATTAAAGATACGGGTATTTTTGCCGTTAACATTCTCGGAGAAAATGTTGACCCTATTATAATTGGCTCCTTTGGATTCAGAAGCGGTAAAGATGTTGACAAATTTGAAGGTATTGAACCTCTTGTTAAAGAATTCACTCCTGTGCTTCCTCAGGCTATGTCATACATAACCTGCAAGGTTATAAATACAATGGAAACCGAAACACATACAGTTTTCCTTGGTCAGGTTACAGACGCAGGTAATCTTTCTAAAGATACACCTATGACATATAGCTATTACCATAAGGTAGTCAAGGGTACAACACCCAAAAATGCCCCAACATATAAGGGTGATTGAGTATTATATAAATATATTTGCAGTGTAGATATATCTATATACTCCAATACAACAAGAAAAGACCACTGCATCTTGCAGTGGTCTTTTCTTGATTGAGGAATTTTTAACTTCCTACGTATCGTATTGGCAAGGTTATAGTAGCATATTGTTGTTGTGTTCTTGTTGCAACTTTATGAACAAATTGTTAACAATGATGCTTTTACATAGATATATCAAGTTGTTTTATTGTGTGTTTGGGCAAGTTTTACAACTCTAAAAAGTGTTTTTTGTGCATGTTTGAGATGGTGTTTTTGTTACCTTTTTATTGAAAGAAAAACTTTAATATGTTAGTCTATAATAGTAAAATATATCCTTTGGGAGGTAAATTATGGCAGGTATTCTTGATGCTTTCAAAGAAAAACATGAGGAAGCAAGAGTTTATAACGGAAAGAAGCTTAAAGTAGGTATTATCGGTTGCGGTTGGATTGCAGAAGCACACCTTAAAAGCTACCTTAAATGCGACGATGTTGAGGTTGT
>CAJGCL010000037.1 GCA_904501675.1 Clostridiaceae bacterium | reverse complement strand
TTCTCCTTTGCGGTATTGATAGAGGCGATTAATATTCTTTTTACCTCTATACATTTTTCAAGTAAGGTTTTATCGTTGTAATATCCACTTTCTAAAAGTAATTCTATCCAATATTCGGTTTCGCTACATTCCTTAAGTGCAATTTGAAGTTTTGCAATAAAATCTGCCTTTCCATGAGCATAAAATGCTTCTCGAATGTTTGCTCCAATACTTGTTCCTGAACGCAGAAATTGATTTATCAAAGCACCCTCACATTTTGCAATTCTCAACTCTTTACAAGCCTTTATAACATTAAGAGAAAATTCCTTGGATTTTATCATTAAAGGACTTTCTGTCATAGTAACTCCACCTTTCACTTTTATTATACTTCAACAAAACAAAAAAGCAAGGCAAAGCCTTGCAAAAACACTTCTTCACTATTCACTATTACTTCTTACTTACCAAAAATCCTGAATGTGATTTTAGTGAAGAGTGAATAGTGAAAAGGTAATAAGTAAAAATCCTGAACGCTTTCGCATTCAGGATTTTTGGTGGGAGTGAATCAAGCGTATCCGAACCTTTTTCCAAATCTTCTAAAGAAAGGCTTTTTGCACCTTTTTTAAAGTTGAAATAAAACTCGATTCTGTCATCATATAAAATTACGGAATTTACAAAGCTGTCAACCAATCTTCTTCGGTTTTCAGGCTTAGATGCATCCATTTTTCTGAAACGGTGGAACCAAAATTTAATCTGGTCACGGTCAAGCATTGGTCTTGCAATGCTTTCTTCCGCAATTTGTATTTCGATTTCTCGTTTTTGTTTCTCTAAATCCTCAAGGCGTTCCTTAGTAGATGGTGTGAATATCCCCTGTTCAATTGCAGAAAGAATATTTGAAATACCTTTGTTGATTTCATTTTGTCTCTTTCTAAGAAGAGGAAGAACGTTGTTTTCATTTTTCTGCAAGTCCATAACCATATCAGTTATATCTTCAATCAGATTGTCATCCCATATAACACGAATGATTTGGTTTATAACAAGATTTTCAATCCAATCTTTTTTAACTGCTTTCTTATCGCAACCACGCTTGCGTTTTGCAGATAAGCACTTGTAATAACGATATGTATTTTTATTCCTTGCAGTACCGCTTTCACCAACCATAAAAGTCATACACTTACCGCAATATAACTTGGTCGATAAAATATATTGTTCATCTGCTCTGTATCGTGCAGGTGAATTTTTATTTTTCGCCATTCTTTCCTGAACACGAAGGAACAAATCTTTTGGAACAATCGCAGGTATGCCATCAGGAATCACAATATCACGATAATAATACTCGCCCATATATCTTCTGTTTGACAACAAGTTGGAAACAGTATTGATGTTTAATTTTGTGCCACGAGTATTACGAATACCTTTGACATTTAGTTCATCTGCAATTTCCTGCATCGTCATACCATCTTCGTACATTTTGAAAGCTGATAAAACATAAGGTGCTGTTTCGCTATCAATTTCAAATTTTCGGTCTTTATTTATTTTGTAACCGATAGGAATTGTACCACCATTAAATCGGCAGCTCAAAGCGTTTTCAGTCTGACCTCGGATAACCTTTTCTGCAAGTTCTGCTGAATAGTATTCAGCCATACCTTCAAGAACCGATTCAAGAATGATACCTTCAGCACCTTGTGAAATCGCCTCGGTTGCTGATAAAACACGAACACCATTTTTACGAAGAAGAGCTTTATAATGAGCAGAGTCGTAACGGTTACGAGCAAATCGGTCAAGCTTCCAGACAATAACACAATCGAATTGTTTTTTAGCACTGTCTTTAATCATTTTCTGAAAGTCAGGACGGTTGTCCGTCTTTGCAGATAATGCACGGTCAATGTATGTACCAACAACATCAATTCCGTTTTTCTCGGCAAAGACCTTGCATTCTCTTAACTGACCTTCAATAGACTCTTCACGCTGATTATCACTTGAATATCTCGCATAAATTACACCTGTCAAAAGTATCACCTCGCTCGCATAGTAACTCTAATAAAAAGAGTTGTCAACATATAAATATTGAGTGGGTCATTAACTAAAAGTGATTTCTTCGTTAACTTTTTGATGAATATCAATTCTATTATCAATATCAATGATGTTAACTAACCAACCATTTAGATTACAGTTTTTTATAAAGTCATCAATCCTATTAATTCCGTTCATTTCTTTAAGTGTTACAACTACACCAAAACGAAGACCAATACCATCAATAGGATCTAATCTATTGTTGGTTTTTATCTCCATACCCCAGTTTTTATTATCATAAGAGGTTTTGGGAATCTTTTTTGTTTTAGGCTTTTCTGAGATGTACTTTACATTATCCCATTTTCTAAAACGTGTTCTTGCTTCACCCTCTAAAATAAAACTCTTGGGACCTCCAATATCGTCACTCGAGTTTTGTTTATCATCGTTGATTTCATTTAATGAGCCATCATTTTTTATTCTACCAAAGTGTAGATTTAATTCAGTGTTTGTGTAATCAACTCCCTGTGTTTTATCACATACGGGGAAATAGCACATTGTTGCTCGAGCAAAATAGGGATATTTATCATCCTTCATTGGCACCGGGAAATGATAGTTATAAGTGTTCCATTTTTCACTTATATCAGTTACAACAAACCTTATTTCATCATCTTGAGTTTGTATTATGTCTTCAATTTTAATTGGAACTACACCGTGACCATAAAGAGCAACTTCTTCTGGAGTAGGACACTCATTCCATCCTCTTGCAGCATCTATTATCATTGCTTTTGCAATTTCTCTGTTTAAACCTAATACATCAATTAAAAAAGATAATTTTCTTGAAATCCAAGGAGCTGCAAATGAGGTTCCTGCAACATAGGCAGCACCAGTCGGGGTGCAAACCTGCATATACTGTTCCTCGCTACCACCATAGTAACTTACATCAGGTTTAGCGAAAAATGAAAGTGCCAGCCCTTTTCGTGAGTATTTTGTAGATAACCCACTTTTAGTTACAGCGTTTACAACCAAACTATTTATAGAATCAGCAGGAGAGCCGATTTTTACAACATCTTCATTTGGTTTGTTTGTTCCGGCAACAACGAAAATCACGTCATTTTCATACTGAATTTGATCTAATACAGATGCTTCGGCAGAAATGAAATTATCGTTAATTTCTTGATTGCTACCAAGAGATAAGTTCCACACTTTTATATCTTTATTTTCGGCAATAATTCTTTTGATTTGTTTTATTATTGTGAAAGACGAAAATTGTGCACCACAAGCTACCCCGAAGTGTCTAACTTTAAATCTTCCGCAGCCATCATTTAACCATGGATTTAATCGTGGTCCATCAACGATAATTGAAGCAACTTCAGTTCCGTGACAATAGTCTTGAGAAGTTTTTGGAATACTTTCATCTACCATTTCATGGTACTCTACCCATTCACTGAAGTAAACGCGTGTATCAAACAAAGTATCAATTACACCTATAGTGGGTTCAATACTAGGTTTTGGAATATACACGATATCTTGCTCATACTGTTTTATGAAATCTTCCGGAGAAAGATCGGCAAGATTGTTAGTTGCCATAGAAACTAGGTAAGGTGCTTTTTCATATAATATTTTTGCTTGATTTTCATCCAAAAAAACCGTGCGGTTATCTATTATACGAGTTGACAAAATATCAATACCAATACCTTTGAATAATTGCTTGGTATCCATACCAATGTCATATAAGGTTATTATACTTTCTTTAAACTGCTGTGGTGCTCGTTCAACTTCAAAATTTTCAATGTATGAGACATCTGCAATTACTTGCTTAAATGTACTTTTACTTAATGAAAACTCGTCAAAATTTATTTTTTTAAAGAAATTTTGGTTTTCAAAAATAGTTTTAGTTATTCCAGTTTGAAAAAAACGTTGCATTACATGTTGTGCATTTATCAACAAAAGGATACTTTTATCTAAATCTTTAACATCCAAGTGATATGTAATTATATGTTTGTTTTTTTCTTCGTTGAATTTTGCACCAACTATAGAATAATTCGATTTATCGCCTTTAAATATACCGGAAATTCGGTTTGTTTTAGCAACAATTTTATTATAATGTACACTTATTAACACACCATCAAATGGTGTGTTTTCGTTTTTCCAAAATTCTTTAATATCATCGAGTTTTGTAATAAGATTAGAAATTTGTTGTGTTGTTACTACAACCTTGCTGTTCATTGCAGGGCCACCGCCACCTGTTGTTTTTGCTGCTTGAACAAAGCGTTTCCCTTTGAGTTCTAAGACATTATTCATTCTCGTCATCCTCTTTGTTTAGTTTTCTAGCCACATTACTTTTGGATTCACCTTTAAGTTTTTCTATTTCTCGTATTGTGAATCCTTTAGCGTATAATTGGTTGATTTCAGTTCCGTCCAAATTACCAATTAAATTATTATAAAGTCTACGTAAATAATCATGTTCAAATTGAATGTCACTAAAAGCTAATGATGTTTTTATTATGTTTTTTAATTCTCCAGGATATGGTAAAGTTTCAGCACAATTCAATATTTTTTTGAATAAACGTGTATCTTTAGATATACCTTTAAAGTTTCTTACAAATGAAGAAAAATAATATTCGGCTACTTCAATCAAATCTTCTTTTGTGTATCTGTCGAAATTAATTACAGCATCAAATCTTCTAATTAAAGCTTTATCAAAATTAGAAAAAAGATTGGTTGTTGCTATTATTACTATTTCTTTATTTAAATCAGTTAATCTGTCAAGTTCTCTAAGGATAGTAGATGTTACTCTACCCATTTCACGAACATCGTTTGAGTTAATCCTATCTAATGCAATTACATCTATTTCATCGAATAAAACAACAACTTTATTTGAATGTGGAAGTAAATTTATTTCATTGAATACACTTGAAATATTTTTATTTGTTTGACCCAATTTGCTATCAATTAAGTTGTCAAAATCTACACAAAACAAAGTTCTATCTAACAGACGTGCTATGTGTTTTGCGGCTTCTGTTTTACCGCTACCAGGTAATCCCTCAAACAAAAATTTATTTATGCCTACGTTATGATTAACTGCATTAATTATTCCTTTTATATCTTCTGTTATTTCTGTAGGTAGATTTAAAGGTTCTAATGCTCGTGTATCTATTTGTTTTAAAAATTCACTTTCAAAATCTGTGCTTTGTGGTGTATATAAATTAGATTCTGCAATAAGTCCCATAATATATTCGGCTAATTGATCATCACCAATGCTATCAAAATATCTTGCAATATTAATAGATTCGTTTCTGAAACCATTTTCATTTCTTTCTACATGATATTTAATTAAGTTTAAAACATTTTGTTTTTTCATAATACCACTCCTAATGCCTCTTATAATATTATTATACACAAAACGGGACAAAAGTCAACCCGTTTGGGACAAAATCTTCCAACGGTGTGCATTTACATATATTATATATTATGTCCAGCTTTATTTGAAAAATCGCTCAAAAGAACATTTGTTTGGTATATATTATAACTAATTGTATCAAAAAGTCAACGTTTCTTTGTACCAAAAATTGTACTGCATAATCAAAGAATAGTCATGAAAAATTAATGTTCAATTCGTTTCAACTAACGATTAAACTCTAAAAAGCTCTTATATAAAAACCGAGTAAACTCAAACTAAATGTTTACTCGGTTTTTTGTTGTGGTAGTATATAAAACTACGATACTGTTACTTCATATTCAAACCCGCAAGAGCAGCTAGATGTTTAGTCATTGCGTATTTTTGTGGTCTATCAACCATTTTATCTCTCCAACTATAGCAACAAGAAATGGTTGTGTTCTCTGGCCAAATATTGTGGATGACACCAGTACGCAAGGCATCGCTCAACACGTGCTGATTTCTCCACTTTCTTAAAACAAGCCAATGAAGATCTGTTATACCACAGCGTAAAATTATCCCTTGCTTTTCATTATGGTTAGCTATAATCAAAAATTCATGTTCTTCTACAGAATAGCCATAAGTACCATCGCTTCTGCTAGCACGACTTTTGATTGGTTTTTTACAATAGTATATGTAATCATTGATTATTGGCTCGCATTCATGTAAATCTATGCTTTCCAATATAGATTGTAGCTTTTCATCATTCACTATTGTTCTATGTCCTTTCTTTTATATAAATTTTTTGACTAATCCATAAAAGAAGTGCTTTATTTTTCATGGATTGTAGACAGTTCAATAGCTATACACATGCATTTTATACTTATTTAAAATCGTCTGGATATTGTTTACGGATTCTTTTATAGAAATCTATAACTGTTTCAACTTCGTGCATAGTTGCTTTATCGCTATTTAAATCCTGTTCGATGCTCTTCGCAGAAGTGGAACTCCAATCATTTTGAAGTTCATTATCTGGATAATGTCCATATCCATATTCTTTTTTTAGGATGTTATAAAGCCATCCTTCTTTAGTTATGTAGTAGGTTTTGTCAGTGTCCTTGTCACCAAGACCACCACAGATGGATTGGGAATCTAGTTCAATTGAAAAAACATATATTTTATCCTTACCTTCACTAAGTTCATCAAAGTGTTTTTGACATACCTGACATACTTTTTCTAATTCGTTTGCAATTCTCATAATTACCATCCTTTTTAAATATTTGTGATAATATCACTATCTATATATGTCTAAAAAACACGAACACTTCACTATTTTTCTGTTCTTTTATAAATTTCGACTTTTTACATAAATGTTATTGTTGGTATTTAGTAAACTTTACTATTAAAATTTCAATAAAAACATACTAATCATTGACAACTCTCAAATCAACTGTTACAATATGAAAAACAACGAAAGGCAGGTGGACAAAATGACAATGAATCTTAGTTTCCGAAACAGGAGAGCCGTTTTGTCCGTTTGCGATTGATATAGTTTTTATCTTTTTGTAAATTAAGGCATCTCCGTATTTTCGGAGGTGCCTATGTTTTTTACAGAAAGAGGTTTTTATGAATACTGAATTTACTTTTACAACTATCACAAGAGATAATATAAGCCAATACAAGAATCTTTGCAAAATCTTCGCTGAATATAAAATACATACCTTGCGTAATCACGGTGAAACTCCCGGTGGTAAGAAGATGTTTTATAATCTTTTTAATGGTATCATTTCAAGAGTTTCGGAGAGTGATTCAGATTATTTTGTTGTTCTGCAGGCGGGCAAAGAGATTATAGGTTTTGCTTCAATATCAACGGTAGCATCTGATATTATTTCTATTTCATACAACTACGGCACGGTTAACGATTTTTACATTTCACCGAAACACAGAAGAAAAGGCTATGGCAGAATTCTGAATAATTACATAGAGAAAATCTTCAGGGATAACGGAACCGCAATTGTTTTGTTATATCCTGACCCCGTTAATGGAATACCGTTTTGGACTGCTGTAGGCTACCGTAACACAGGCATTAATCAGGGCTGGGGACATTATTTAGTTTACTGTAAGCATTTGACACAGAATGAGCATACTGCGGAAATTGATAAGGCGATTTTAGAGCTTGTAAAGCCTACAGATTTTATCAGCATAAATCCCTATAACAAGTCACAGATAAAAGAGATTTACTGTGTGTGGAAAGAGTATTGTAATGAAGCAAACCGAAAACTACGCAGAAAAGATATTAAAAATATGGCTTGGAACGCACGGAAGAACAGCGCCGTCAGTTTTAAGTCTCTATATTATCAAGGAAAAATTATAGGTTTTATATATAAATCGAATGATGAAATAAGCTTTATTTTGCCTGAACACAGAAAAGAGGAAATGCTTTATGAGTAATCAAAACATTTATGATAATGATACATTCTTTGCTGGTTACAGCGAATTGAGAAGCAGAGAAATTAACTCGAATAATATGTTGGAACAACCTGCAATGAAAGAAATGCTACCTGACCAGACAGGAAAAATAGTTTTAGATTTAGGTTGTGGTTGCGGTGCTAATTGCATTGAATTTATAAAAAATGGTGCAAGTAATGTTGTTGGTGTTGATATTTCTGAAAAGATGCTTTCTGTTGCAAAGGAAGAAGCACACCACGATAATATTGAATACATAAATATGAGTATGACTGATATATCAACTCTTAACCAGAAATTTGATTTGGTTTACAGTTCTTTAGCTTTTCATTATATTGAGGATTTTGAAAAACTTTGCAAAGATATATATGAGCTACTCAACGAAAACGGTGTTCTTTTGTTTTCACAGGAGCATCCGCTTATTACCGCAACAATAGATGGCAACGGACATTACAATAAAGATGAAAATGGCAGAAAAGTTTCATACACATTTTCGAATTATAATGAACCAGGTGAAAGATATGTTCACTGGTATGTTGATGGTGTAAGAAAATATCACAGAACTTTCAGTGATACAATAAACTCTTTGGCAAAAGCAGGGTTCAAAATTGAAGAAGTTTGTGAACCTCAACCACAACCTTGGGCAATGGATAAATGGCCTGCGTTATATGATGAGTTTATCAAGCCGTCATTTTTGATTGTAAAAGCGAGAAAGGTATAATATGAGTAGCTTAAACTGGACTTTTGATACAGTTGCCGACAACTACGAAAAACTTCGTCCCGGATATGTTGATGAACTGTATCAGACTATTTTTGAATATAAACCAATTGATGATACAAGCTGTGTTGTAGAGGTTGGTGTCGGTGGCGGTCAGGCAACCTTACCTTTTCTGCAAACCGGTTGCAATCTTATGGCAGTTGATTACGGAGAGAATTTCTGCAAAATCTGCCGTGAGAAATTCAAAGAGTTTACGAACTTTTCTGCGGTATCGGGAAAATTTGAAGATATTGTTTTTAACGGTGAATATGATTTGGTTTATTCCGCTTCTGCATTTCATTGGATACCCGAAGAAATCGGATATAAAAAGGTTTATAAAATGCTTAAAGATGGTGGTGTGTTTGTCCGCTTTGCAAACCATCCGTATCGTGACAAAGGCAAACCTGCACTGTCAGAAGAAATTGACCGAATTTATGCAGATTACTATTATAAATACTACAACAAAGAACCAGAAACGCCTATTGAATACACCGAAAAACAAGCACACGATAGAGCTTTGATTGCAGAGAAATATGGTTTTACAGATATACAATATAAGTTGTTTTATCGCACACGCACATTTACTGCAAGAGAATATATAACGCTTCTCGGTACATATTCAGACCATATCGCTATTGAAGAAACTATCAGAAATAAATTCTTTTCAAAGATAGAAGAAGCAATCAACCGACATGGTGGAGAAATTACTATTTACGATACAATAGATTTACAGTTAGCTAGGAAATAAGGTGATAACAATGATAGATTACACAAAAATAAATTCGGAAACTTGGGATTCGTGGGCGGATGACGGTTGTGAATGGTCGTTGCCCATAAGCCACGAAGAATTTGAAAAAACTAATGTGGATAATTTTGCAGTTTATCTTACACCCTGCATTACCGTTCCACACGAGTGGTTTGGTGAATTAAAAGGCAAAAAGGTGTTGGGACTTGCAAGTGGTGGCGGTCAGCAGATGCCGGTACTTTCAAAACTTGGTGCGGAGTGTACCGTGTTTGATTATTCCGACAGACAAATTGAAGCAGAAAAAATGGTATCCGAAAGAGAAGGATACAACATTACAATCATCAAAGGTGATATGTCAAAGCCTCTTCCGTTTGAAGATGAAAGTTTTGATTTGATTCTTCATCCCGTCTCAAATAACTATGTTGAAAATGTTTATCATATCTGGAATGAGTGTTACCGCATACTCAAAAAAGGTGGCAGATTACTTTCAGGCCTTGATAACGGCATTGACTATTTGTTTGAAGAAAACGAGCCATTGAAAGTTGTCAATCCTTTGCCGTTCAATCCTCTTAAAATGCCAAAAGAAAAACGTGATGCAATGATTGCAAATGGTGATGGAATACAGTTCAGCCACACATTAGATGAACAAATCGGCGGTCAACTCAAAGCAGGATTTGCACTCAAAGCATTATATGAAGACCGTGACAGAGAGGGCGGAAACGAAATCGGTAAATACTATCCTCAGTACATTGCTACACTTGCTGTGAAATAAGGTGATTTTGTGATAATCCAAGTTGAAAACAAGAAACAATTGAATATTTGTCTTGAAATAATCCGTAGCAGTTTCATAACGGTTGCGGAAGAATTTGGTTTGACCGAAAACAACTGTCACTCACATACAGCGTTTCTGACTATAGATAAGCTTCAAAAACAGTTTGACAATGGCAGACTAATGTTTTTGTTTTATCAAGGTGATATCCCTGTTGGTTATTTTTCTCTTGTAAAGTGCAGTAATGAGGAATGGGAATTAAACAACCTTGCAGTATTACTTGAATATCGTCATTTGGGTATCGGTAAAGCAATGGTTGATTATGCTGTTAAAATGGTTAAAAGCTATGGTGGTAATAAAATATCAATCGGTATAATTGAAGAAAACACAAAGTTAAAAGATTGGTATTTGAAACTCGGTTTTGCACATATTTCAACACGCAAATTTGAGCATTTACCATTTACAGTTGGTCTTATGGAGATAAACATATAACTGACATTTGGATAATGAAAAAAGGTGATAATATGCAACAATTACATTATGGTATGCCCACGTTAATTGAAACAAGTACTCTTGAAGAATGTGCAAAGTTATGTGTGGAATTGGGACTTGATTTTATTGAACTTAATATGAATCTGCCACAATATCAGCTTGATAAAATTGATGTGAAATTTTTCAAAAGCATTGCTGATAAATACGGCATTTACTACACAATTCACCTTGATGAAAATCTGAACGTCAGCGATTTCAATTCTTACGTTGCAGAAGCTTACATAAAAACTGTTGCAGATACCATAGAAATTGCAAAGCAACTTGATATTAAGGTTTTAAATATGCATATGGCTAAAGGTGTATATTTTACTTTGCCTGACAGAAAAGTGCTTCTTTTCTCTGAATACAAAGAGCAGCATCTCAAAAATATTGTTGAATTCAGGAATATGTGTGAAAATGCTATCGGAGAAAATGATATCAAAATCTGTATTGAAAACTGTGATGGTTATGAAGATTTTCAAAAAGAAGCTATTGAAATACTTTTAGAGAGTAACGTATTTGCTTTGACTTTTGATGTCGGACATAATTACGGTATAGGCGGAACAGATGAAGAATTTATAATGAAACATAAAGACCGCCTGAGTCATATTCATTTACACGATGCTCAAGGCGGAAAAAATCACCTTGCACTTGGCACAGGTGAGATTAATATAGGAAAATATATTAACCTTGCAAAAGAGCAAAACTCACGTGTGGTTTTAGAAACAAAAACCATTGACGGATTGAAACAGTCTGTGAAGTGGATAATAAAAAATGCTTGAAAGTGAGAAATAAACATGTTCGATTGTGGATTTACAAAAGAAAACAATTGGTTCAGATACCGTGCGGCTGCAATTATTGTTGAAAATGGTTGTGTATTGCTTGCAACTAATGATAAGGTTGATTATTTCTACTCTGTCGGTGGCGGCGTACAAATGAGTGAAAAAGCAGAGGATGCTGTTGTCCGTGAGGTTTTTGAAGAAACGGGAGTTCATTATGAGGTTGACCGTTTAGCAGTCATTCACGAAAACTTTTTCACTGATTCAAGTGAGTTTTTTAAGGATCTGAACTGTCACGAAATAGCATTATATTTCCTTATGAAAGCTAAAGGTAACCAAACTTTAAACAGCGACAGTTATACTCAAGGTGTAAGAGAAAACATGGTATGGATACCTATTGATGAGCTTGATAATCATACAGTTTATCCTACATTCCTGAAAGAATATTTGAATAATCAGAACACAGGAATATTGCATATTGTTACAGACGAAAATCAACATAGTTGAACCAAATTTAATGTGGAGGTGAAGGAAAATGAAAATAGCAGTTTTAGGCTATGCCGGAAGTGGTAAGACATATCTGTCTGACTACATATCTGAAAAGAAAAACATCCCCGTCCTTCACCTTGATGATATCAAGTGGGACAAGGAGTGGAAGCCGATTGATGATTCTGTTGTATTGCCCAAGGTTGCAGATTTTATGGCACATGAAGATTGGATTATTGACGGCTACTATACATATTTGATGATAGAGGAGCGACTGCAAAAGGCAGATAAAATAGTTTTGATTCAGCTTCCGAGAATGACCTGCTTTTTACGTGCTGTTAAAAGAACAAAGCGCCGTAGGAAAGATGGTTACAACAATGATATGAATTGGTGGTTTATAAAGTTTACGCTATTCGGTTGCAGAAACAAAGAAAGACGAAGCTATTATGCTGAAATCGCAAAGAAGTACAAGGATAAAACTGTTGTTTTGAAAACAAAACAGCAAGTTGAAGAATTTATGAGGAGTATATAAATGCTTAATCATCCATTCCCACCATTATATGATGAAAATTCAAAAGTGCTTATACTCGGTAGTTTCCCCTCTGTAAAATCCCGTGAGCAAAACTTTTTCTATGGTCATCCACAGAACAGATTTTGGAAGGTTGTTTCTGCCGTTATAGGTACTGATACACCTGTAACTATTGAAGAAAAAAGCAACTTTTTGCACGAAAATCATATCGCTTTATGGGATGTAATTACCTCTTGTGATATAACAGGCAGTTCTGATAGTTCGATTAAAAATGTAGTAGCAAATGACCTTACACACATACTTAAAAATGCTGATATCAGGCAGATTTTCGTTAACGGCAAAACCGCTGAAAAGTATTACAACAAGTACATCCGTAACACTATCGACAGAGAAGCTATTTGTCTGCCCTCAACTTCACCCGCAAATGCCGGATGGAGTGTGGAAAAACTTGTTGACGCGTGGTCGGTAATTAAAGAATATCTTGATTAAGGAGAAATTATGGCAAAAGTGATTTTAATCTGTGGCAAAATCTGTAGCGGAAAAAGTACATATAAAAACTTTACTGCATAATTCAAAGAATAACAGAGAAGAAATATTAAAATAAAGAATGACTTAAAGCTAACACCGAGAGCGAGTTGCTCTCGGTGTTTTCGTCTCTATTAATCATTAACCTCAATAATTTTCAATGCCTCTTCTGCAGATATTATTCCATTGAGATACTTATCTCTTGCTTCGGTTGCGTTGTCATTCCAATCGTAAAAATCATCATAAGTCAAACCTTTTTTAGGCATATATACTTTACCATCGTTGCGTTCATATCTGCGGTACATTTTTCTTTTGTTCCTGTCATATGCTTCAACAACCTTATCATCAGAAACTATTTTTTTGTGTTTCAAACTCGGTGCTATTTGTTTGCAAGTCAAATTGTTTTTCACAATACGGTCACAGTATTTTGTTGCTTTGTTTGTCTTGGGTACAAAGAAACGACCACAACATTCACATCGTGTAACAGTGGGTTTTATATTTAAAAATTGCATAGTCAGGAAAACAAAATAATCAACTAATGACCTGAAAAAATATCGTGTTGTAAGAGTTCCTATGAAGGTTAATTCCTGCTGAATCTTTAATGTTGAACGGAAGTATAGATCAGTACCTTCAATAATTGGATTTTTAATATACATGTTAATGAACAAGCTGTTTAAGAAAAAGTTATAATCAACAATCGCTCTTAATTGTTCAGGAATTATTTTAGTTGCCAAATATGCGTACTCTGCAGAATCATCATTTATCGGCAACGAATCCTGTATCGTAGTTCTCAAAAGCAATCCTTGAATAGGTTGCTCTTTTTCTAACTCTATCAGCAAATTATCGACCAGTGAAATGAAGGAATCAAATTTTTCTTTTTCCTCTGTTGTCATTTCGTCTTTGCCTTCTAAATCTATTTGGTCTGCCATCTCCTGTAAAGTATCAACAACCATAGTATAAGGTTTAAAATTTAATTCTGAAAACAGTATCACCTCATCTTGAATTCTGGTGGAAGGTAAATCTTCTGCACCGGATTCTGAGATGAGGGTTCTTTTTATATATCCATCTTCTTCTAATGTAAGATAAAGACCGAATTCGTGTTCGTGAATTTCCATAGTACTCCTTTTTGTGTAAAAGTAAACTTTTGCTTTTTTTGTGGCATTTACTTTCTCATTCTGGGCATCAAAATCCTTGTTACAATTATATCACAGACAGGCGAAAAAGAAAAGCCTGTCACGACAATTGAATATGCCGGTCAACAGGATATGTGAGGCCAGTGGATTGAGCGATGACAGCGGAAGAAATTCCGTGCCGATGGAGAAAGGCGCGAAAGTGCTCTCGAAAGAGAATCGGCAAGCCTACCACTCTCACGAAACGCGCTGTACGCCCATTGTAGTGTGAATAGAATTTTATCGGGAGCAGCGCAGGAACGATGTTGACTTAGAAGGCAAGCATCGAAACGAGGAAGGCTTATGAACTTTCTCTCGTAAGAAGGAATCGTGAGAAGATGCTATATACACTATGAAACAAATGAGCATAGTGTAAAAATGAAAAGTCCCTGCTTTAGCTGGGGCAAGCAGAGCAGTCGGCTATCCGCCGACCGCAAATTACGGGCAGTAGCCCGAACCCACTTAAGAAACGAGGTGCATTATGCAAGAAAACCGAAAGAGAGATAAAACTCTCACAGTCCGACTTACAGAGTCGGAAAAAGCGCTCATTGAAAAGAAAGCAAAGCGTGCAAATATGAATCTCACTGAATACATAATTGCAGTTTCTAACAAGAGCAAAATCAATGTTGCCGAAGACACAAAACCCTTGTTGGTTGAGCTTAAACGAATCGGTAACAACATAAATCAGATTGCTATGAAGATAAATTCAGGAGCGTTAAGCTCGTATAACTTCACTGAAGTAATCAATATGCAACGAAAGATTTATGAGCAAATGCTGGAATTGGTAGGTAAAAACTGATGGCAACATTTACATACATCAAAGAAACCAACCAAAGCATTGCAGCTATGAAAGGCTTGATATCTTACTGCACTCAGGAGAAAAAAGTCTATGACAGGCTAAGTGAAAAAAGACTTGTGGGTGGAGTGAATTGCGATGGTGAAAATGCCTTCACTGAGTTCATGGTAACGAAAAAAAGTTACGGCAAAGTGAAAGGTACTAACTTCTATCAGTACGTTCAATCCTTCTCTCCCAGTGAAGATATTACGCCTGAGCAGGTGCATAAAATCGGCTTGGAGTTCGCTGAAAAAGCGTGGCAAGGTCACGAGGTTTTAGTTACAACTCACTCCGATGCTGACCATCTTCATAACCATTTCGTTATCAATTCCGTTAGCTTTGAAACGGGATTGAAGCTGAACCAACCACCCAATACTGTGCTTAAGCTTCGAGGTTTGAGCGATGAGCTTTGCAAAAAGTATGGCTACTCTACTCTCGAAGCCTACACAGGCAAGGGAGATAATCTGTCAACAAGAGAGTACCGTTCCGCTATGAATGGTGAGAGCTGGAAATTTAAATTGATGGCAGACATCAATGATGCAATGAAGCGTAGCGGTAGCCGAAACGCTTTCATAAAAGAAATGAATAAAAAAGGCTACCAAGTGTTATGGACAAGCGAAAGGAAATATATAACCTTTACTTGTCCCAATGGTAAAAAATGTCGTGACATTAAGCTTCACGACAAAAAATATGAAAAGGAGAATCTTGAATATGAATTCTACTACAGACAAAAAGAACTCTACCATAGCAAATTTGGTGGAGAGAAACTCACAGAATGTGCAAAACCTTATGCAGAGTTCAATGCCGGTGATGGTTCCGATTCAGGAAAAGGATTGGGATACAATGCTGGATATTCTGCAGACCAACGCAGAGCTTTATCCGAAGGTGTTGGAGATGTTTACCGAACTGATTACGGTGGAAGAGATGAATCAACTGCTGGAAGATTGGTCGGATATGGAGCAGAAGAAGTTCAACCAAGCGCTTTCGGAAGCGAAAACAGTGATTCATTCCCAGCAGGTTCAAGCCGAGAATATCCTTCGTCAGATGAAGGATTACGAGCAACAGGTTGGGAAGACTCTCGAAAAGATTACGAAAGATTCATTGGCAAAGGGTTCGGAGTTGCGCAAAGAAATAGAGAAAGCCAAGGAGAAACTGGATATGAGAACATTCCTTATCCACTTGGCGATATGTGTGGGCGCATCGGCAGCGGTATCGGTATTCTTGGGGCTTCTCTTTCTTCAGTTTTCATAACTGATGATGA
>CAJGCL010000036.1 GCA_904501675.1 Clostridiaceae bacterium | reverse complement strand
CCAACGAAATACATTATTACATTGTTTGAAAGGAAAATAACAAACAATGCAAGGGACATACCGAAGGTGTTTATAATAAGGAATTTCTTTCTGCCGAAACGGTCAGCCAAAGGCCTGTAAAGAATACCTATAATCTGAAATGGTATTGCCACAACATTCAAAAGATTAAGTATTGTAACCGAGCTTTCGCTTTTTATAAGGTCATTTGCGATTTCAGTCTGCATAAGAGAGTTGATTTGCGAAGCAATCTCGTCAACAGCATAAATAAGCGCAATAATCAAAACAAGATACCAGAAATATGTATTACCCTTAGGCCTTGCTTTTTGCTTTTCCCATTTTTGTATTTCCCGTTCCTTGCGGGCTTGCTGTTTCTTTAATTTTTCGGGACTTAATGCAGTAGCCATAATATCACTCCTAAAAATTATTGCAAAAAAATTATAGCATATAAATAAAAAATGCACAATAAAAAAGAATTTTAAAATTTTTTCAAAAAAATGTGACCAAACCGGATTTTAAATCGTTTACATAAAGGAGAGTGGAAAATTGAATAGTCAAAATGATATAAATATGCAATTTGAAGCTCTGTACGATAAATATGCCAATAAGCTTTATCGCCTTGCTCTTGTTAATGTGCAGAATACTACCGATGCAGAAGATATTGTTCACGATGTTTTTATAAAATATTTTGAAACATTGCCTGCCTTTTCAGATAGGAACCACGAAGAAGGGTGGTTTGTAAAAGTTACAGTTAACGCTTGTCGCGATTTTTTAAGAAAGAAAACTCACAGAGCTCACGACAATATTGATGATATGCATCACCTTAAAAGTGAAGAAAAGGAAAAATCCTCAATAATGCATAGCCTGAGTCTTGTGCCTGAAAGGTACAGAACAGTGCTTGTTCTTCATTACCTTGAAGGTTATTCGGTAGCAGAGATAGGAAAAATGACAGGCCTATCACAATCTGCAGTTAAAATGAGATTGTCTCGCGGACGAGAGCATTTGAAAAATATAATAGAAAGAGAGGGTATTGATGATTAGCGAAAACGAAAAAAATAAATATCAAAGTATAAAAGCACCTGAAGAATTAAAGCAAAGAATCGCAAATGATATAAAAAATATTCAGCCCTCACAAAACAAAAAGAGCAACCACAGAATTATAGAAACTATTGCCGCTTGTGTTTTAGTGGCTTTTGTGGTAGGTTTTGTAGGTGTAGGGATGAATTCATCAACCGTTTATCTTAATGGCGAAACCTTTTATGGTGAACAAATCAATTTGCCTCAGGCTTCTATGGTGCAAAGAGCATCGGTTGATGGTGGTCAGGTTGTTGAAATAGATTGCAGATTTGAAACAAAAATATCTGCTGAAAACGGAGAATTCACCTTGCTTGATTACAAAACAGGTGAAGAAATTTACACAGGTAACCAATATTCAGTTGAAGGAAAAGTAGTTATTGCGGTGAATGTGCCCGAAGGAGAGAAAACAATTCTGAAGCTTCAGAATATTCTTTCCGAAAGGGAGATTGCCTTTAATAGCAACGCTTTTTAATTGAATATTAAAATAAAAAAACTTTAAACAAAAAGGAGTAAAAATCATGAAAAAAGGTATTATAATTGCAATTGTAGCAGTAGTTGCAGTAGCAGCTATCGTATGCGGTGTTATCTTCCTTGGTGGTAACGCACCAAAGGTAGAGGTAGCAGATTCAGCAGATGTTCTTAACAAGGTTATTTCAACATATGCAGAAGAAGAAAAGTTCTTCGCTATGGGTGGCGATTTTACAAACCCTGTTGACAATGCAGCAGGCATCTACAGCCTTGAAGATAAAGAAAGCGTTGTTGCTACTCTTCACATTTCTGAAGATTTAATCGGTCAGATTGACGAAGCAGGTTCATTTATGCACGCTATGAACGCAAACACATTCACAAGCGCAGCTTTCCACCTTACAGATGCTAAGTCAGCTGAAACTTTCGCAGCGTCTCTTAAAGACAGCATCACATCAACACAGTGGATGTGTGGTATCCCAGAGAAGCTTGTTATGTACACAATCAATGGTGGCGAATATGTTGTTTATGCAGTAGGTGCAGCAGATCTTATTGATAACTTCTCAGCTAAGCTCGTTGCAGCATACGGCGAAGCAGCAGTTGAAACAGTAAACGAAGCAATCGCTTAAATTTCAAAAAGGGGGTAACCCCGTACCACTCGGGAAAGAGGTATAAATATGTTATTTTCAGGAATACCGTTTTTATATTATTTTTTACCCGTAGTGCTGATACTTTACTTTATAGCTCCCCAAAAGCTTAAAAACATTGTTTTGTTAATCAGTAGCCTTGTTTTCTATGGTTGGGGCGAGCCTAAATATGTTGTTTTAATGGTAGCCTCAATCATAATCGGATATGTTTCCGGTCTCTTGATTGAGGCTAAAAACAATATAAGGGATAAAAAAATCATCCTTTTTATATCTGTTTTTATTAACTTAGGTTTTTTGGCGTATTTTAAGTATGCGGATTTCTTTATTGATAACTTCAACGCAGTAACGGGACTTGGCATTCCTTTACTCAGGATTGCTCTTCCTATAGGTATCAGCTTCTACACCTTCCAGATTCTCAGTTATACTGTAGATGTATATCGCGGTACACCTACCCAGAAAAGAGTAATTAACCTTGCAACTTATATTACAATGTTCCCTCAGCTCATAGCAGGACCTATTGTAAGATATACAGATATTGCAAATGAGCTTGGTGAGAGAACTCATAGCCTTGATAAATTTGCAGAAGGCGCGCGTAGATTTATTATCGGTCTTTCAAAGAAGGTACTTGTTGCAAACATTTTAGGTGAGCTGTGCGATACCTTCAAAGCGTCTGAAGACAAAGCAGTTTTATATTACTGGCTTTATGCAGTTGCGTTTGCCGTACATGTGTATTTTGATTTTTCAGGCTATTCCGATATGGCAATAGGTCTTGGAAAAATCTTTGGCTTTAATTTCTGCGAAAACTTCAACTATCCGTTTATCTCCAAGAGTGCAACAGAATTCTGGAGAAGGTGGCATATGTCTCTCGGCTCATGGTTCAGAGATTATGTGTATATCCCAATGGGCGGAAACAGAGTTTCAAAGCCCCGTTGGTTCTTTAACATTTTCACAGTCTGGATGCTTACTGGCTTCTGGCACGGCGCCGCCTGGACATTCATTATATGGGGACTTTACTTTGCAATATTCCTCTGCATAGAAAAAATGTTCCTTCTCAAACACCTTGAAAAAAGCAGAGTACTTAACAGAGTATATGTGCTTGTAGTAATCGGTGTCAGCTTTGTTATATTTAACGCTGCTGACATGGGTGAAGCCTTTGAATATATCAAGGGAATGTTCGGCTTCGGAAATGTTCCGCTTATTTCGGAAGAATATTTATATTACCTCAGAAGCTACGCTTTGCCTGTTGGTTTGGGTCTTATAGGCTCTACACCTGTAGTTAAAAATGCTGTTCTTAAGCTTTGCGAAAAGGCAAAAGCTCAAAAGGTAATAAATATAATTGAGCCTATTGTTCTTGTGGCTCTTGCAGTAACGGTAACCGCTTACCTTGTTGACGGTTCATTCAATCCCTTCTTGTATTTCAGATTCTAGAAAGGAGACAGTTTTATGAAAACAAATGTTAAAAATAAAATTGTAAGTATAATTCTTATAGTCTTCTTTCTCGGTTTTTCTGTTTTCAGTTGGTTGAAGCCTCCTACAGATTTTTCTGACAGCGAAAGAAGAAAGCTTGCGCAGTTTCCGTCTGCTTCTGTAAGCAGTATATTCTCAGGAAAGTTTATGAAGGATTTTGAAACATATTCCACCGAGCAGTTTCCTCTTAGAGATTCATTCAGACAATTAAAAGCCCTTGTGAACAAATATGTTTTATTGCAGAAGGACAACAACGATTTATTCGTAAAAGACGGATATATCGGAAAAATTGAATATCCGTTAGATGAAGAATCGGTTTCTCTTGCAGTTAAAAAGTTCAGGTATGTTTACGATATATATATAAACGGAACAGATGCTCAGGTTTACTTAAGCATTATTCCTGATAAAAACTATTTTCTTGTTGAAGACGATTATCTCTCAATAGACTATGAAAAAATGCTTTCCCAGACAGAATCGGAAGCAGATTTTATGAAATATATTGATATAACTCATCTTCTTACTCTCCAAAGCTTTTATAAAACAGATACCCATTGGCGTCAGGAAGAGATTCTGCCTGTGGCAAAAGAGCTTGCTTCAAAAATGGGCGTTGAGCTTAAGGGTGAGTATACAGAAAAGACTCTCGATAATGATTTTTACGGAGTTTACCACGGACAGTCTGCTTTGCCTTTGCCTGCTGAAGAAATAAAATACCTTACAAATGATATTTTGGAAAATGTAAAGGTGTATAACTTTGAAAGCGGAAAAGAAATTTCTGTTTATGACATGGAAAAAGCATACGGCAAGGACCCGTATGAAATGTTTTTGTCAGGCTCACTTTCACTTTTGAGCATTGAAAATGAAAATGCCACAACAGATAAGGAGCTTATAATTTTCCGTGATTCCTTCGGTAGCAGTCTTGCACCGCTTTTAGCAGAGGGCTACAAGAAAATTACAGTTGTTGATATACGCTACATTCACCCTAAGTCTCTTGAAAATTATATAGAATTTTCAAATCAGGATGTTTTGTTTATCTATAGCACATCAGTTCTTAATAATAGTGAAACAATAAAGTAGCAGTTGCTTTTGCAACTGCTTTTTTTAAGAGAATATAATCAAAAACACCTTTGTCATAAGATACCCTAATCCTATGCAACAGGGGAAGGTGAGAATCCATGTGAGAGAAATATCTTTTATAACTGACGTGTTAAGATTTTTGTATTTTACGGCGGTGCCTGAACCCATAATCGCAGTGGTTTTTGCGTGGGTAGTGGAAACGGGTAAGCCCGAAAGAGTGCTTATAAGTAAGGCAATTGCAGCTGCAAGGTCTGCAGAAAAGCCCTGGTATTTTTCTAATTTAATCATATCCATACCAATACTTTTTATAATCTTTTTGCCACCGGTCAGAGTACCTAATGCTATAATTAAAGAACAGGCGAGAGTAAGAATATCAAAAATTCCTTTGTTTTCTTCTTGGACTGAAGTTGTAAGCAGTAAAACAGCGATGAATTTCTGTCCGTCTTGCGCGCCATGCATAAAGCTCATAAAAAGAGATGCAAAAATTTGCGCACCTTTAAAAAACTTTTCTGCTTTTTGCCTTTTTATGTTTTTGAAAACAGATAAAACTAATCTGCAAATTAAAAATCCGCCTAAAAAGCCAAGACCGCAAGATGTAAAAAGACCGTAAATTGCTTTGACCCATTCGGCTGCATTTATTCCCGAAAAGCCACCATTAATTGCCAAGGCACTACCTGAAAGGCCTGCAATAAGAGCGTGGCTTTCGCTTGTAGGTATACCAAAATACCAGGCCAGCACCGCCCAAAGAACTATTGAAAAAAGTGCGGCCGCAAGGGCAACAGTTGCCCGTTGGCTATTTTCCCCGAAATCTACCATACCCATAATTGTATTACTTACGGCAGGGTTAAGCTTCATAATAACCATAACGCCTATAAAATTAAAAATCGCAGATAAAAGCACCGCTTTTTTTAAGCTCAGGCACCGTGTTGTAATACAGGTTGCAATAGAGTTTGGTGCATCTGTAAGTCCGTTAACAAATATTACAGAAAATGTAAGAATAAGCGCGGTGATGCTTAAAGGTGAAAGTGAAGAAAATATATTAAAAATAAAACCACCGCCTGAGAATATATTTCTTATAAATATATTCATTGACGGTGGTAGATATTATTTAATTATGGTTTGCAATTTCCGCAGGGCGTATATTTATTGTTTAAAAGTGTTTCTCTGCTATCGTTACTTTCAGCATAATTTTTTGAACTTGGCTTAGGGGCAGAACCACAATCAGGTTCATGGAATTTCTTAGAATCTAAATTCAATATGTATTTTGTGTTTGTGCTTTGTGGTTTAGTTTCTTCTACCTTTTTTGTAGTAGTTTCTTTTGCTTTTTTTGTGGTGGTTTCTTGTTTTTTAGTAGTAGACTCCTCAGTTTTTTTAGTAGTGTTTTCCGTTTTTTGAGAAGTGGTTTCTACTTTCTTAGTAGTTTCAGTTTTTTTGTTTGTTTCTTCTTCTGAAGTTGCTGCTTCTTCTGTTATTGTTGTGGTTTCTGCATATGTAGTAGTAATTGTTGTTACCTCTTGGGTTGTGTTTTGTGTGTTGACTACAACTTGATTTGCTTCTGTTGTTTCTTCAATCGTTGTTGATGGATTATTAAGAGGTGTTTCTTCGCTTTCCTTGTTAGGTGAAACAATCATCGCTACGAAAAACAGAATAACAGCTAAAATAACACATATAAAGCCTTTAATTTTTATTTTTTCTAATGCGTTTCTGATTGGTTTAATTGGTGCCATTAAGAAAACCGCAATAAACAAAAAGAAATTTGATAAAAGAGAGCCTGTCCCTAACATCAATAAAACAAAAAATGCCGCAAGAACCCACTGTGAAACTGTAAGTACTTTTTTCATTATTAAATCCCCCTATAATGAAAATTTATATTTATTTTTCTTCAAGAAACCTTTTCATAGCCTCAAATGATTCGGGGCTTATAACGTGCTCAATTCTGCAGGCGTCATCTGCCGCAATTTTTTCATTGACGCCTAATGCAGTAAGCATTTTTGTTATGATTGTGTGGCGCTCGAAAATGCTTTGCGCCATAGACTTTCCTTCAGGTGTGAGGGTAATATAGCCATCCTTATCAACGGCTATAAGCTCCTTTTCTTTTAAAATGCCGATTGCTCTGCTTACGCTGGGCTTTGAATAATTCATATATTCCGCAACATCAATAGAACGAACAGATGCGCCTTTTTCACATAAAACATATATACTTTCGAGATACATCTCGCCGGATTCATTTAACGGCATACCAATGCTCCTTGTGTTTTTCAATAAAAATAATTTAGTTAATGATATCATAAACTGTGCAAAAAATCAATATTGTTAAAATGGAGGTAAAACATTCCAAAAGCTGTTGACAAAATTATAACAAAAGATTATACTATTTGCAGTTAGCGAAGGCTAACTGTTTCTTATGATTTCGAGTTAGCCATTGCTAACTGCATAGAAAAGAGGTGGATACAGTGAATTTATCAGAAGCAGCAGAAGGTAGAGAGTATATTATTAAAGATATTTTAATCGATGACGAAGAGCTTGAAGCGTTTTTATTTACTCTTGGTTGCTATGTAGGTGAGCCTATTACAGTTGTGTTTCACATAAATGGAGGTAGCATTGTATCCATTAAAGATGGCAGATATAGTGTAGATAAACATTTGGCAAAGGCGATTATTGTATAATTAAATTGATTCTAAATTTGTAAAGGAGGTTGAGGGTGTGATAAGAATTGCTCTTGCAGGTAATCCTAATTCAGGAAAAACCACAATGTATAATGCTCTTACAGGTAGTAACGAAAAAGTCGGCAACTGGGCAGGCGTTACTGTTGATAAAAAAGAGCACCATATAAAAAAGCACTTTTATTCAGGTGAAGAGCAGCTTATTGCAATTGACCTTCCCGGTGCATACTCAATGTCGCCATTTACAAGCGAAGAGAGTGTAACAAGCTCGTATATAAAAGAAGAGAAGCCGGATGTTATTATAAACATTGTTGACTCAACAAACTTATCAAGAAGCCTTTTCTTTACTACTCAGCTTCTTGAATTGGGTATTCCTGTAGTTGTTGCCCTTAATAAAAATGACCTTAGCGAGAAAAAAGAAACTATTATTGATGCCAAGGTTTTATCTAAAATGCTTGGTTGCCGTGTTTTAAAAACAACTTCTGTTTCTCACGAGGGGCTTCACGAAATTGTTAATCAGGCTGTTCTTGAAATAGGCAAGGTACAAACTGCCCCATATAATCAGGGGAATGTTGATTTAACAAACAGAGCTGAAGTTAAAGAGGCGGACCATAGGCGCTTTACTTTTGTTAACGATATAGTTAAAGCAGTTGAAACAAGAAAAATCCTTACAAAAGAAAGAACCTTCAGCGATAAGATAGATAAAGTTCTTACAAACAGATGGTTGGGTATACCGATTTTTGCTGTTGTAATGTTCCTTGTTTTTTACATATCACAGACAACTCTTGGTACCTGGATTGCAGAGGGTGTGGAACTTTCTGACGGAACAGCAATTCCCGGTCTTGTTACATTGCTTGAACATTTTCAGGGCTGGATTGGTGGACTTTTACAGAATGCAAATCCGCTCCTTTATGCCCTTCTTATTGATGGTGTTATTGGTGGTCTGATTGCGGTTATCGGCTTCTTGCCGCTAGTTATGGTAATGTATTTCCTTATTGCCATTCTTGAAGATTGTGGCTATATGTCCCGAGTTGCAGTTGTTCTTGACCCTATATTCAAAAAGGTTGGTCTTTCAGGTAAATCTGTTATTCCTTTTGTTATGAGCATAGGCTGCGCTGTGCCAGGAGTTATGGCAAGCCGTACTATCCACAACGAAAGAGAAAGAAGAGCAACCGCAATGCTGGCTCCCTTTATTCCTTGCGGAGCAAAAATACCTGTTATTTCCCTTATTGCCGGAGCATTTTTTGATAATGCAGGTTGGGTAAGTACAATAATGTACTTATCAGGTATTGTGATTATTTTCTTTGGCGCTTTGCTTGTAAATAAAATTACAGGAAACAGTGCAAGAAAATCTTATTTCATTATTGAGCTTTCTGAATATAAACTCCCCTCATTAAAGGGTGCGTTCATGTCAATGCTTAGCCGAGGATGGGCATATATAGTAAAGGCAACTACAATTATTTTGCTTTGCAACACTGCAGTGCAGGTAATGCAGAGCTTTGATTTAAGTCTTTCTGTTGCTCAAGGTGCAGATACATCTATTCTTGCAACTATTGCGAAGCCTTTTGCATATGTTATTTTTCCTGTTGTGGGAGTACTTAGCTGGCAGCTTGCCGCTGCAACAATTACCGGCTTTATAGCAAAAGAAAATGTTGTAGGAACATTGGCGGTTTGCTTTGTTGGTCTTGAAAATCTTATTAACACAGAAGAGCTTGCTTTGCAGGATGGCGTAGGCACTGAAGTAGCAGGCGTGATGGCAATTACAAAGGTTGCTGCCCTGGCATTCCTGACCCTTAACCTTTTCTCCCCACCATGTTTTGCAGCTATTGGCGCAATGAGTGCAGAAATGAAGAGTAAAAAATGGCTTTTTGGCGGTATCGGTCTTCAGCTTGGCGTTGGTTATACTGTAGCATACCTTGTGTACACAATCGGAACACTTATTGTTGCACCTGAAAGTCTTCACTTAGGTGGTGGAATTGGCGGTCTTGTTGCTGTAATTGCAATGGTTGTGTTTGTGGGGGTTCTTATAAGCAGAGCAAACAAACGAGTTAAAGCGGAGCAGGCTCTTAAGGCTCAGAGAAGAAAAGAGCGTGCTATGAAAATATAAGTTATGGAAAACTTTATAATTATATTAATAGTTGCAGTTATTGTAGCAGGTATATTAATATATCTTCGCAGAGCTAAAAAGCGCGGAGAAACCTGTATAGGTTGTCCTTATGCAAAACAGTGTGGGGGTAAATGTAACGGTAGCTGTAATATAGAGAACAAATAAAATAAACTCCTTGATTACGTATTTTGTAATCAAGGAGTTTTTGTTAGTTTGATGTGTTTTTACGTGCTTGTTTTTTGCTTATTAGTAAGCAAATTATAAGTGTAACAGGGAAAATAACTGAAGTTAAAATACCTGCTTTCATATTTCCATCAGCAATACCTGATACCGCACCTACAAGAGAGGGGCCCGAAGAACAGCCTAAATCACCTGCAAGGGCAAGTAAAGCAAACATTGCTGTGCCACCGCTACGAAGGGATGCGGCAGCCTTGCTGAAGGTGCCCGGCCACATAATACCTACAGAAGCACCACATAAAGCACACCCTACAAGGCTTATAATTGGCGAAGGGGTCAGGCTTATAAGTAAATATGAGAAAACACAAAGTGCTGTACTTATGAGCATAAAGCTGTCAAGCTTGATTTTATCGCCGTGTTTTCCGTATATGGCGCGGGTAGCACCCATTACAATGGCAAAGGTCATAGGTCCTGCTAAATCACCTGCAGCCTTTGAGATTCCTAAGCCTTGCTCTGCAAAGGCAGATGCCCATTGGCTTACTGCCTGCTCGCTGGCGCCTGAGCAAACCATCATAATTACAAGCACCCAAAAAACTTTGTTTTTAAAGAGCTCTTTAAGGGTCATGCCCTTTTCTTCGGAGCTGATAAGCGGTGCAATTGGTGTTTTAATAAATAAAATACCGTTTAAAATGGGCACAATAGCCCAAAGTCCGCAAAGAATACGCCAGTTTTCAATACCTGCTAATTTAAAGAATATAGTTGATAGAAGAACAACTCCGACATGACCCCAACAATAGAAGGAGTGAAGCAGACTCATAGCCTTTTCCTTGTTATCTGTAGGACAGCTTTCCATAATTGGGCTTATAAGCACCTCTATAATGCCACCACCTATGGCGTAGATGCTTACAGAAATAAGAATACCCGTAAACGGATTCATAATTTCCGGCAGTATAGCAAGCAATAACAGTCCTAAAGCAGAGGTTATGTGAGCAATTAATATTGATGCTCTGTAGCCGATTTTATCTACAAATTTTGTTGCGAGTAAATCTACTGTAAGCTGAATACAAAAGTTAAAGGTTACAAGGAGCGTTATTTTGCTTAGCGGGATATTGTAGCTGTTTTGAAAGGTTATAAATAACAAGGGTATAAAGTTGTTTACAATAGCCTGAACTATGTAACCCACAAAGCAAGAAAGAATAGTTGTATTATAATTAAATTTAGTTTTCGTCATGGTTGGTGTGGGATTGGTCTGTCTTGTGATTCTGTTTCTACTGTAATGAAATTGTTGTGCTCGTAGTAGAAGCAATGCATACGAAGGTTTTTACCGAAATCATCCATTGGTACAAAAAGCTGACCCTCATTAAGTCTGAGGCAAGGTTTTGACATTTCATAAGAGCCGTTATTTGTAACAACTGTTGTAGAGTTTTCTGTGAATTCTGCAGTTCTTCCGTATATGCCCACTTTAATTTTACCTGCTGTTCTTTCAACATCGCCACCAACAAAGTTTATAAGCTGACCAATGGCGATATAAAATGTGCCGTCAATATTCTGTGGGAGAGTAGGTTCTGTACAGAGACCTAAATCATATCCCTTGAATTTGATACGTGTTCTGTTGTAAACAGGGGCGCATTCCGGAGGGAAAATAGTATCCTCTTTTTTATCAATAACGCAGTAGTCGATTATTCTGCCGTCTTCAACGTAAGCTGTAAGTGTACACTTTTCACCATCAATATCAATTATTGAGAACATTGAAAGCTCTTCCTCGTGGTTGTATGTTTTAGCGTTCCATACCTTTGGAACAACTCTGCAACCGGGGCCGTTTCTGTGGCTTGAGCCGAGATTATAGTGAACAGAGCCTTCGCTTGGTTTGTTGTAGAGACCTTCGCCACGGCGAGGGTATGAACGGGCAAAGGAATGTTCATGGCCTGAAAGAACAATATCGTATTTATCCATACCATCGCGCATAGCAGGGTATGTATCCTCACACTCCATATCAGGGCTTGAATAGCAAACAGGGAAATGGTGAACAGCAAATTTCCATGTTTTGTTGCTGTTTTCTGCCTGTTCAATAAGCCACTCGTTCATTTCTTCGTATCCGCTTGTACCTGTGCAGCAGAAATGAGCATTACCATAATCAAAAGCGTGGTTTGCAATTGGTCTTTCTACAGGACCATTATGCTCATATGAACCCCAAAGCTGATTTGTGAAATATGTGGCGTACTCTGAATAATATTTATCTTCTTTGGTGAAATAACTGCTGAAGCCCATATCGTCGTGGTTACCCATGCAGAACATTATTGGTGTTGACTCAATAATGCCTTCAAGACCTTCAAAGAGACCTGTCCATTGAATATCTGTCTGACCGCAGTTTGTATTATCGCCTGCAGTTACAATGAATTTACATTCATGATGTTCTGAAAGGAATTTCTTGAGAACCTCATTTAATACGGAATAGTCTGCAGGTGGCTCTGCATCGCCTGCCTGAATATCTGAAATGCAAAGGAAAGAGAAGTTCTCGCAATTTTCTTCAGCGGTTCTGAAGGTGAAGGATGGGCTTCTTACATCGTCATTACCGCAAGTGTATTCATATTCTGTATCTGCTTTAAGAGCCTTCATATCAGCAAAGAAAAAGTTGCTGTCGTCCATATCTGTGTTGAAGGTAATGAACTCTGCATCTGCTTTCTGCCAATGTGTTGTACCAACCTCTCTGTAGAGGGCATAGCCTTCAGTTACAGTTATATCTGTTCTCCAACGAACTGTCATTGAATGGGCAGCATCACCTTTAATAGAGAGCATAATCTGGTCAGGTGCAGGAGAAGAGCCTCGTATATTTTTCCATTCTTCTTTTGTTATCACAAAAACGCCTTCTTTCAAAATGCATATGCATATATTGTAATAACTTTTTATTAAAATTGCAATGATTTACCAAATAAAAAATCCTTATGACTAAAGTAGTCATAAGGAAAAAGCTCATTCCACCGTTGGAAGATGGCTTAAATTATCATTGTCCGTTTCGTTGGGGATAGATTTTAAATATACAGTATCACCTTTGTGAGCAATACCCACACCTCGGATTTTGCCTTGCTTTGCCATATTTACGCCTTCCTCTTTTGAAATTATGCGGTTATTGGAAAGCTGATATCCTGTAATTTCGTTGCCGTCTTTTACAAGTCCTATAATCTTTTTTGCATCAGAATCAGGATTGGGGATTTCATCAAGTGTATTTTTAATGTTTGTGTTCATTGTATCACTCCTTTAAAATATTTTTTCATAAAATAAAGAAAAAATACAAAAAACATATTTATTGACTGTGAAAAAGAAGCGTAATATAATGAAATTGTCGGAGGCGATGGTATGAAGAAAAATATGTTAAATATTTCTCTTGGGAAGAAATTTGTTGCCGTTGTTTTAGGTGCGCTTCTTGTTGGCTTTATGTGGCATGTAAGAGGTCAGCATGGCTTTGGAGCAAAGTGGGGTATGTACTCGGTTGCATTTGCGCTTACGCTTTTTATATATGCTCTTTACGGAAAACGGCAGAAAATGAATTATGAAATGATTCCTCTTGCCGCCGCATTTGCTGCAATTACTGCAGGCGGATGGGGTACACTTAATTCTCAGATTGGCGGTGTGCTTTCAAGCAATGCTTATTTCCCCGGAGAAGAGGTTTACAGATACACTGAAATAAGCTCTGCAAGCGGTTGGGCAATAATGGTGCTTTTGGGCTTCGGGTGGCTTCCGCTTTTCAGTATTGTTCTTGGTTCTCTTTTCTCAAAGAAAAAATACGAATTTAAAGACTATGTGATTTTTGTAGGCGTTTATTATGTTGTAATGCTTTTATGTAACCTTACAATATCACATCTCATTTTAGATTTTATAAATCCTCAGGCGGTTGAGTGTTGTCAAGAAGGACTGAAGGCAATGGGTGAGGATATTTCACCTATGAAAGCCTTTATAGTAAACTTTGGCTCTGCGGCGTGGGCAAAGCCTATACCATATTGTAGAAACTATTTCCAAAGTATAAAGGTTATCTCAAGTGCAATAGGAGCTCTCATATCATCTGTTGTAGTCGGGGTTGTGCTTAAGGATAAATTCAACGCAGTTTTTTCGACTCTTTCAAACCTTGCCTGTGGTATTGGAATATCTGTTCCATCGCTTCTTCTTGCAATCAGTAAAGAAGAACGCACCGTGTTTACTGATATAGAATTACCTCAGTTCATAGCATACAATGCGTGGGAGCTTTGGGAGTATTTTACAGGCTTTATTTTCGGCTTGCTTTTAATGGTTGTTATAGTATGCCTTCCTAAAAAATATACTGATTCCGAAGAAAGCTTTGAATATGAATCATTGATTAAAAACGAAAAATTCAGGGTTTTCTATAATGAGATTTTCACAATGCTTTTCTCTTTTGGCGTAATTCTTTCTAGGGCGATAGGCTTCAGACTGCCAAGAGCATTTATTGAGGATGATGCAGTAGAATTAGTTATAACTATTGTTTTAAGCGTTATAGTGTACGTTGCTTTTGTAAGAAAAGTAATAAGAAAAAATATGAAGGAGAAAAAACTCCCTGCACCTTTCGATTTGAGTGCTCAGGAGTTTTCGAAAAAAGCATTGCCTATATTCGTAGGTGTGTGCGCCCTTACATATTTCTTTATGGGTGGCCAGTGTAGTCAGAATATTCTTGCGGTTGATTATGCTACACTTTTTTCACAAGGCGGGTTCTACCAGCTTTGGAGCGCGGGCTTCCTTACAGACATTGCTCTTATGCTTCCCACCTTTGCTTTAATAATAGTGCTCTTTAAGGGTATTACTAAAAACAAAATAACAAAATAATAGAAAAAACCGTCAGAGTCTTCACTCTGACGGATTAATTATTTTTCTAAAACTATCATTCCTGCAACAGGTACACGGATTTCTTCTATAGTGCTTTCAATTGTGCCATTGGACATTTCTTCACCCATACAGTTTAAAACTTTATACGAGTAGTTTTCTGCATTTTTAATAATCAGATGTTTTTTTGCCGTTGCATTTACTGCTACGGCAATTTCTGTTTTTACAGAAATTACAGAATCATTGTATGCGGTGAAAACTGCTTTGTTTTCAAAAGTTGAGCATACGAGACTATATTCACTTTCGGGGTTAGTTGCAGTAAGTTTACCGTCAAGGAGTACTTCGCGCCATTCTTTCCAGAAATCAATGTAGAATTCAAGCATTTTATAGTGGTCTTCAGGAAGCTTATCTACTCTGACAGAAACCTGAGGAACAGTATAGAGTATGCTTGTAAATTGGAGAGCCGCATTTTCAACGGAATCCTCCATATTCCACATAATCATATCGGAATGTACTGCAGTTTTACCTGAGGTAAGTCTTAAATTGACTGCATTAAAGCGATTTTTCAAAATATCGCAAGGGCAATCACCCACACGCAGCATATTGCCGTATTTTCTTATGGAAGGGCCAACATATGATTGGCGGAATTCAATAAGAATATCCGGATTTATAGAGGTTAATTTTTCTTTAACCTCAGTCATAAGCGCATGAATTGCATCTTCAAGTGATTGGTAATCTCTTCTTACATCAAATTCCAACGCCTTGCCCTTTAAAACAAAGGAATCTATAAAATCAAGCTTAAGTCCGTCTAACTGCCACTCTTCAACGGCTTTTACATAAACAGAGCAAAGGTAATCGCGCACCTTTTTATAGCGTGGATCAAGAGCAAAAAATGTTTTTTCGTCTCCGCAACCATCTAAAAGCATGGTCTTGAACTCTTCATATTTATCACAGTAAATGCCCATGAACGGAACAGAGTACCAAAGCATAACATTCATACCGATTTTATGAATGTTTTCCACAAGAGTTTTCATATCACCCATTTTTTTAGGTGCTACAAGCCAGTCTCCGCAATAGGCATAACCACGATTATTATCATCTGTCTGCCAACCGTCGTCGATAATAACGGTATTCATACCTATTTCCTTTGACGCAGTACATTCTTTAAGGATTTCGTCTACGGATAAATTCTGGTGGAAGCTGTACCACAAAGAGTCCATTGGAAACCTTGCGCTATCAGGCACATAAGCGCTTTTATATCCGCAACCGTTTTCCCACCAATCGCTTACGTCATATATACTGTCGTAAAACGGAATATCCCTCATATCAAGGCGGAGAATTGCAGAATAATTCTTTGTTGGAGAGGTGGGCAAGGTGAAGAATGAAACATCGCATTCGATTGTTGCGTCTTCCTCACGGATACCAGTTGCAATTTCAATAGGGGTGTCAACATCAGAAACAGAAATATTCAATTTATTACTGCCGTCTCTTGAAATAATCTGATGGATAGGCATCCAGGAAGCAAGACGTGATTTTATTATTTTTTTGCCCCAATCAAAGTAAAGTCCGTGAATATCCATCATAGATGGATTCCATGTAAAAGCGCAGTCCTTAGCGCTGAAATACCATCGTAAAGTAAATTTTTCAGGGATTTCTTCCACAGGAAGTGAAAAATCAATACTTACCTCAAGAATATCACCCATAATGATTTTATCTAAAGTTATTTCGGCACCTTTGTTGCCGCCAATAATCTGAAAATCCATAAATGTAAAGCTCCTTTATGTTATGATTTTATTTTATCATATAAAAGAATAAAAGCAATATAAAGATTTGTTGAATTAGAGGAAGATTTGTTTTATAATAAAATAAATATCTATATATTATGGGTGAAAATATGCAAACAAAAACAACATTATCATCAAAATACATATATGAATTCTATAAGGAGCTTGAAGAGTGTGGCGTAGAAAACCACGGTTTTATGGTAATAAAGGACGGGGAAACTCTTTTTGAGGAATATTCATATCCTTATTCCGCAGATATGCCTCACACTTTGTTTTCGGTTACAAAGTCTATTGTTTCTACTGCGGCAGGCTTCGCTATTGATGAGGGGCTTTTAAGCCTTGATACTAAAATTGCAGATATTTTCCCTGAATATGAAAAATGCGAAAGCAACCAAT
>CAJGCL010000035.1 GCA_904501675.1 Clostridiaceae bacterium | reverse complement strand
TCTGAGATAGAAATCACCCATAACGTCTGTACCCTGGAGACAAGAAACAACGTTAACGATTCTGTTAATGTCTTTGTAACCTGTGTTTTTGTAAAGCTCCATGTAAGATGTAAGGATTGTACCGCCAAGAGAAATTGTAACAATGTTAACCTTTTCTGCACCCTGCTGCTCTTTTACGAACTGAATGTAGTCGTTAAGACCTCTTGCTGATTCAAGTGGATCGCCAATAAGAGGGAAGGCATAGAGGTAAAGAAGGTCATCGCTGAGAATTGCTTTCTGTGCAACCTTACCTGTTGTAACATCTATTGTATCTTCTGTAAGAGTTTTCATAGGAATCATTCTGTAGAAGTAGTCTCTATCATCCTCGCTCATTTTAGCAACAGATGTATCGTATCTTACAGTTTTAAGGTTGTTTACAGGCTCACCGTTCTTGTTAGATGCCTGAATTGAGAAAACCTCTTTAACTGTATTAGCAGCAGCTTTGCGGAAGTTGCCGTCCTTATCATTCTGGTTGATAAGTGCTGTTGCAAGAGGTGCAGCAAGATTGTTAACAATTGTTGGAACAATTGTGCTACCGTCAAGAATAAGAAGACCGCCTGAAAGCTCATCACCAGCTGAGTTATATGCTGGGTCGCCATTCTCGTCAGCAAGATAAGAAATGGATTGGCTGATACCCGGAATAATAATCGTTGGGTAAACAGTGCTGTCCTGCTTGCCTGAGAAAAGGGATTTTGAAGAGCCTGAGAAGAAATCAGGTGTGTTCTTCATGATCTCGATTGCTTCCTCAATGCTGTCAGCATTAAGTACGTTTGAAGCTACTGCGTTAAAGTTGAGTAAGCTTGAAATACCTACCACGCCTACAGAAAGTGTTAAAACAACTGCAAGAGCAATAGCTATTATGCGTTTGCTTGTCTTTTTCATAGAAAAAGCTCCTCCTTAGGTTATAATACAGGAATAATATATCACACGCGCGTAAAAAAAACAATATATATATTAAAATTTTTTGAACAAAAAGATAGGCTGATATTTGTTGACTTTGTCGTCGAATGTAGCTATAATTATTCTATATTTTTTCGGGAGTGTGAACCATGGTATTTTTAACTGCATACATAGCAACAATAATCTTTGTTTTCGGTGCTGTTATAGGTAGCTTTCTTAATGTTCTTATATACAGGTTGCCTATTGGAATGGATTTTAAAAAGGGGAATTCAATTTGTCCTAATTGTAACCATAAACTGAATTGGAAAGACTTGTTTCCACTCTTTAGTTGGATTTTTCTTGGTGGTAAATGTCGTTATTGTAAAGCACCTATTTCCAAGCAATATCCTATAGTTGAGGCTCTTAATGGTGCAGCATATGTTCTCTCATATTTATTCCTTTGCGGCGGTAACGCTATTGAGGGGCTTAATCTTAAATTGGTAGGGTATATGATATTTATGTCCGCGCTTATTGTAGTAACATGGATAGATTTCAAGCATCAGATAATACCTGATTCTATGTGGATAGCAATACTTGTTGGTGGTTTGTTTATCGTTGGTGATAAGTTAATTGCAGGTGAATTTACAAAAGAATGGATTATTTCAAAAATAATTGGTTTCTTCGCAGTATCGGGCTTGTTTTTCCTTATTGCTTTTCTTTCCGGTGGCAGAGCCATGGGCGGTGGCGATATCAAACTTATGGCGGCAGTCGGTTTCGTTATTGGCTGGAAGGCCGTAATAATTGCCTTGTTTATGAGTGCGGTTCTCGGCGTTCTTTTCTCAGTTGTAAGAAAAATCGTTTCAAAAACTGCGATGAAGGGTGTTATACCTTTTGGTCCTTTCCTTGCAATGGGTTCAGCTATATGCGCCTTTGTCGGAGAATCAATATTCAACGCATATCTCAATATGTTCAATATTTATTAAAATGTTTAGCATTAAACTCCTTTGTAACGCATATTCTTTTTTGAATAGATGTGTTCAAAGGAGTTGAGTATTATGTTCGTTTTATCATTAACGTCTAAAAAAATTAAATTTGCATCAATTTGTTTCGTAAGTGTAATTCTTGTTTTGAGTTGTTGTCTTCTGATTCTCTATAAATGTAATTCAGGTAGTCTGAAAAACAACGAACTTCTTGTAAATAACTCTGCTTTAAACATCGAAGAAATTCTAGAGTTTATCTCATCTTTTGGATGGGAAGTGTCGGCAGAGCCTGATGAAATTCGTGAGGTTGTTATCCCTGTTGAGTTTGATGATGTATATAAAGATTACAACCAGATCCAGTTATCACAAGGGTATGATTTGACTCAATATGCAGGTCAAAGGGCTAAAAATTGGACGTTCACAGTGTTGAATTATCCCGGATATGAGGGTAATGAATACATAAAAATCAATTTGTTGATATGTAATGGTACAGTAATTGGCGGAGATGTTTGCTCGGTCAGACTTGATGGATTTATGCACGGATTTTCTAAAGATTAGAATGGGTAATATTATGGATAAAAAAGAAAGAATTGATAAAATAATAGCTTCCCAGGGTCTTGCTACTCGTAGCGAAGTTAAAGCAATGATAAAACGTGGAGAAGTTGTGGTGAATGGTGTCGTTATAAAAGATAGTGGCACTAAAGCTTGTTATTCAGATGAAATTTTTGTTGATGGTCAGAAACTATTTCAAACAAAATACACCTATATTATGCTTAACAAGCCTGAGGGTGTTGTAAGCGCAACAGATGATAAGAGATATAAAACAGTTGTGGATATTCTACCCGATGATTTAAAGAGAAAAAATCTTTTTCCTGCAGGTAGACTAGATAAGGATACAATAGGTTTTTGCCTCATAACTGATGATGGAGAATTTGCTCACGATATTTTATCGCCATCAAAGCATGTTACTAAAACTTACATTGCAAGGCTTTCAAAATCAATAGATTATGAACAAGCCAAAAAAAGTTTTCATGAAGGTGTTATTTTAGGTGATGGAACAGTTCTTTTATCAGCTATTCTTGAACAAATTGAAGATGGTGGTACTCCGATTTATAAAGTTATTGTCAAAGAGGGAAAGTATCATCAGGTTAAAAGAATGTTTTTGCGCTTTGGTGCTGAAGTAACCGAGCTAAAGCGTATTGCAATAGGCGGTCTACCTCTTGATGACAGCCTTAAAAGCGGTGAGGCAAGGCTTATTTCTGCGGACGAGCTTAAATCTATTGTTGAAAATGACGAAAGATTTTAACTCGAAGATGCTACTTTTTTTTGCAATTGAAACAATAAAAAAAGTCGAAAAACTAACAATTTGCATAAAAAAAATTGAGAAATATAAAAAAAACACTTGCAAAAACAGTTAAAGTTGTGTATTATGTATAACAGTCAAGTTGTCAATTTGTTTAATTCTTGGAGGTCATAATATGTCCAATAGATTATTTCAAGGCATTATTCACCAGATGCGTGATGTTGTTGACAGAACAATCGGTGTTATAGATGAGTCAGGCGCTGTTATTTCTTGTAGCGATCTTGGCAGAATAGGCGAAATCAGGACAAGCAATCTTGTTTCTGTTTTTTCTTCATCAACACCAGTTGCAAGTGAAGGTTATCTTTATCAGTCTTTCGGTACTCATATGCATCCTGAGTATGCTGTTTTTGTTGAAGGTGAAGATGCTGCAGCGCAAAACTACATAGGTGTTCTCGGTGTTTCTCTTTTAAGCATAAAGCAGTTTTATGATGAGAAATATGACAGAAGTAACTTTATCAAAAACATCATTCTTGATAACATCCTTCCGGGTGATATATACCTCAAAGCTCGTGAGCTTCACTTTAATAACGAGGCTTCAAGAGTTGTTCTTCTTATCAGACTTACAGAAAAGAACGATGTTTCTGTTTACGATGTAATTCAGAATCTCTTCCCTGATAAGACTAAGGATTTTGTTATTAATATCAGTGAATCAGATATCGCTCTTGTTAAAGAGGTTAAAAGTGATATTGATAGCAAAGACCTTGAAAAGCTTGCACGTTCAATTTCAGATTCTCTTTCATCTGAGTTCTATACGCACGCTCTCGTTGGTATTGGTACTCCGATTGTTGGTGTTAAGGACCTTGCTCGTTCATTCAAAGAGGCTCAGGTTGCTCTTGAGGTTGGTAAGGTGTTTGATACGGAGCGTAATATCGTTAGCTACGACCATCTCGGTATTGCTCGTCTTATTTATCAGCTTCCAATTACTCTTTGTGAGATGTTTCTTAAAGAGATTTTCAAAGTTGGTTCAATTGAAACTCTTGACCAGGAAACTCTTTTCACAATTCAGAGATTCTTCGAAAACAACCTTAATGTTTCTGAAACATCAAGAAAGCTTTTCGTTCACAGAAATACTCTTGTTTATCGTCTTGAGAAGATTAAGAAGCTCACAGGTCTTGATTTAAGAGAGTTTGATGATGCAATTGTATTCAAAGTAGCTCTTATGGTTAAGAAGTATCTTGATGCTAATCCTGTTAAATATTAATAAAAAGTAAATATTAGTTTTGCATAGCACATTTTTATTACAAAAGGGTTACATTTTGTAATTAAATGTGCTATTATTGTTGTTGGATATAAAAAATACAAGATTGGGTGTTTTATTTGATTAAATTTGAAAACGTAACTAAGGTTTACGCTGATACAAATGTAAAAGCTCTTAACAATTTCAATCTTGAAATTGAAACAGGAGAGTTTGTTTTTATTGTTGGTTCATCAGGCGCAGGTAAAAGTACTTTATTAAAGCTTATGATGCGTGAAGAGGTTCCTACAAGCGGTTCAATTAATATTAATGGATATGACCTTAATTCTATGAAGAAAAAGGAAATACCATATTTCAGGAGAACTATGGGCATTGTTTTTCAGGATTTCAGGCTTATTCAGAATATGAATGTTTATGATAATATTGCATACGCAATGCGTGTTATCGGTGCGCGTGAAAACTCTATAAGAAAACGTGTTCCTTACCTTCTTGGTCTTGTTGGTCTTAACTCAAAAGCGCGTTCAAAGCCAAATCAGCTTTCAGGTGGTGAACAACAGCGTGTTGCGCTTGCAAGAGCTTTGGCAAATAATGCAAGTATGATTATTGCGGACGAGCCTACAGGTAATGTGGACCCTAAAATGTCATATGAAATTGTTGACCTTTTAAATCATATTAACGCAGATGGAACAACTGTTATTATGGTTACTCATGATCTTCATCTTGTTAAAACATTTAATCATAGAGTTATTACTATCAAAAACGGTGTTATTGAGTCGGATTGTCCGGATGCATCACATATTGATGTTGAACCATATAAATTTGAAAGCCCTGAAGATTCAGTCGGTTCATACTTCCTTGAAGAGGGTGGCGATGATTTGGACTACCTTGTTCAGAATTATGGTGTTATTGATATTGCGGATAATTCTGAAGATGTGCAGAGCGAGGAGGTTGAAGCAAAATGAAGGGTGCAAGTTTAGCTTATCTTACAAGAGAAGGCTTCAGAAACATCTGGGTTAACAGATTGCTTTCTCTTGCTACAATTGTTGTTTTGATTTCCTGCCTTATCATTGTTGGTAGCGGTACACTTCTTTTTCTTAACATAAACTCAGTTCTTGATTTAATTGAAGACCAGAACGTTGTTATGGTTTATATTGAAGATTCTGCTACTGATGCGCAGACAGATTCACTTAAAGTATCACTTCTTAATATGGAAAATGTTGAAGATGATATAGTTTTTGTTTCACGTGAGGAAGCATTTGAGCGCCAGAAAGAGGCATATGGTGATAAAGCCGCTCTTCTTGACGGTCTCTCACCAACAATTCTCCCTAATGCATATAAAGTAAAGGTTGCAGACCTTGAGCGATTTAACGAAACTGTTGAAGAAATTAAAAATCTTCCATATGTTTTACAGATTCATGAAAATAGTGAGCTTGCAGGAAAAATTTCAAGCATAAGAGATGCTGTTACATATATCAGTTTAGGTATTGTTGCAATTCTCTTCTTTGTTTCACTCTTTATCGTTTCTAACACAATTAGAATTACTATCTTTAACAGACGCCTTGAAATCAGCATTATGAAAGCAGTTGGTGCAACAAATGCTTTTGTTCGTTGGCCATTTATGGTTGAAGGTATCCTTCTTGGCCTTTTCTCTGCGGTACTAGGTCTCGGTATTCAATACGGAATATACAGCCTTGCGTCTATATGGCTTGGAAACATTATGTCCATGCTTGGCGGCAGTGTTGTAAGCTTTGGTGAGCATATAGGTCTCGTTTTTGGTTTATTTGCTTTTGTAGGCGTATTTATCGGTGTGTTCGGTAGTATTATTTCACTTAACAAATATCTTAAGGAGCATAGCAATGTTGTTGAAAGCAGTATATAATTCAAAAAAGATTTTCAGCTTCGTACTTGCTCTTGTTATATTGGTTAGTGGTCTTTCCATATCTGCTTTTGCTTTGACTGATGCAGAAAAACAAGAGTATAAAAACAAAATCGAAGAAATCAAACAGCAGATTGCTGCTAATCAGGAAAAAATTGATGCCCTTGAACAAGAAGCATCTAAGTATGACCCCGAAATTTCAACTCTTCAAAGTAAAATTGATGCTTTACAGAAGCAGATTGATTTATATAACTATGAAATTTCTTTGATTGATGCTGATATTGCACGTGTTGATGAGCAGATTTCAAGTGTTGAAGCAGAGATAGGAGCTCTTAATAAGCAGATAAAAGAACTTGATGAACAGGTTATTAAATTAGAGCAGGAGAAAGCTGACACGTATGTTCTTCTTGGTGAGAGAATCAGGGCGTCATATATGGCAGGTGCTGCTACACCTCTCGAGTTTATTTTAACATCTGATGACTTTGAGTTTCAGGTTTATCTTGAAAGAGTTGAGCTCCTTCAGAGAATTGCCGAAAATGATGATAAGCTTATAAAAGAACTTGAGCAGAATATAATTGATATTGGCGTTAAAGTTGCTGAAATTGAAGATGTTAAAAAGCGTCTTAATACTAAGATAGCAGAACTTGATGAGGCTAAAATTGAATATGAGGAAAAAAAGCAGGAACAGGTAGATGCACGTAAAGTTATCGAGGATGCTGAAGCTCTTATTCAGAAAGATCTTGATAAGGTTATGGCTATTGTTAATAAGCTTGATGCACAGAGTGCTGAATATCAGGCAGCAATTGACAAGCGCGAAGAGGCCATTCTTGATTTGGAAGATAAACTTTCCGAAAACAATACTCACTACGGTTCGGGTGTTGTGGATGGAGATATGGTATGGCCTCTTCCTTATGAAGATGCCTATATTTCTTCAAGCTTTAAGGTTCGTTGGGGTAAACAGCACAATGGTATCGATACTTGCCGTTGGGCAGGAACACATGGTGCAGATGTTATCTCTGTTAAAGCAGGAACAGTGGAAGTTGCTAACTGGGGCTGGGGAGGCGGTTACGGTAACTACGTTGTAATTAACCACGGTAATGGTGTTCTTTCATATTATGCCCATCTTTCCAATATCAGAGTAAGTGTTGGTCAGCGTGTTCGTCAGGGTGATGTTATCGGTAATGCGGGTAATACCGGTTATTCGTTTGGCGCTCATCTTCATTTTGGTTTGATGATTAACGGCGGTTGGGTTAATCCTGTGAATTATCTTACAAGATACACTCCGGGTGGAAAATATATTCAGGCTACAGACTGATTACGACAAATTTTTTGCTCCCTCTTTCGTACAATACGAAAAGAGGGAGCGTTTTTATGTTAATATTAAAATTAAATGAAGAAAAAAAACAAAAGTCATTAAAATTATTCAGAAAAAAGCGCAAGAATATCATACATAATAAATGTAGCTTTGTTTGCAGAAGTATCATATTTAACGTTGTTGAAATAAGTGAAAATGATTTATTTAATCAAGAGATAATATCGCTTTTAAATAAATATAAGGGTGCTGTTCTTGATACACGCAATAAAGAAACAAACAGTTTTTTATCTTCGTATTTATATGACTATTCGTTCTACCTAAAAAGAGCCGTTTTGTCGTCTTTTATTGATTTTGTTAATGCTTCGGATATTCGGGATATAGTTATATATGATGAAAATTTCAGATTTTCAGAAGAATATGTGAGGCTTGCTCAAATATGCAGAAGGCTTGTAATCTATTGTAATGAAGATAAAGAAATTATTATGTTTTCGAAATACTGTTACAATAAGTTTGGATTAAATATTTTTGTTAATGATGAAAGCTTTATCAATGATAAAAAAATTCATATAAATTTGAATAATCTAAAAAAAGAAAAGTCAGTTATGTTAAATAATGGTGATAAAATCTTTAAAATTGTACCTGATAAAAAATATTTTACAGAAAATTCATTTGTAAAGAAATTAACGGATTTAGGTGTATCTCATAATATGGCATGCGCAGCTGTTGAGGTCGTTCCATACAAAAAGCATATATTTTTTGAGGGACAAGAATAATCATTACTTATCACTTGACTTTTATTGTTAATTTTAATATAATATAGCGGTATTAATTGAAGCATTTTTGCTTGAGAGGATGTATTTATTAATGGCACAGGATATCGTTTTAACAAAAGAAGGCTACGAAGAGCTTAAAGAGAAGCTTGCCGTACTTAAATCCGGTCGTTCCGATATTGCAGAAAAACTTAAAGTTGCCCGTTCTTTCGGAGATCTTTCCGAAAACAGTGAATATGATGAAGCAAAATCAGAGCAGGCGAAGCTTGAAGCAGAAATCAATGATATTGAAGCTATACTTTTAAAAGCAACTATTCTTGACGAAGAAACAACAAATTCAGAGGTTGTTCACGTTGGTTCTGTTGTAACAATCAAAGGAACTGCTAAGGGTTCTGCTGAAAAAATATTCACAATAACAGGTTTTGCTCAGGCAGATTCAACAAAAGGCAGGATTTCTGACGAATCCCCTGTTGGAAAAGCTCTTATGGGTCATAAGGTAGGCGATAAGGTTTCGGTTGAAGCTCCTCGCGGTGTTATGACATATAAAATTGTAAAACTTGAAAACAACTAAATGATAAAGCACTCACTTCTTTATGAAGTGAGTGCTTTTGTTTTATTCAACTCTGTCATTTGTAACTGTTCCAACCATTTCGTTTTCTCTGAAAAGAAGTGAAATGCACCAAATACCTGCAAGAGCTATAACAACATAGATTATTCTTGATAATATTGCGGCTTGTCCGCCGAATAACCATGCCACAAGGTCAAACTTGAAAAGACCGATGCTTCCCCAATTAAGTGCGCCTATTGTAACAAGTATTAAAGCGATTCTGTCTAACATGAACATTCTCCTTTCACTAAATTTCTGTTTTTATTATTTACGGAATATTTTATATTATTCATTTATCAAGTACTAAATAAAGTACTTATAAACTAAAATTATATATTTAATTTTTTCAATATTTATGATATTATTAAATTAATAAAAAAACGGAGGTTTTTATGCTTCATTTAATTAAAGGCAGAGCAGGGAGTGGGAAAACCCAGGCTATGCGTCAGATTATTACCGAAAAATTAAATAAAGGCGAAAGTAAGCCTCTTTTGATTATTCCTGAGCAGTTTTCTTTCGAAACGGAAAGAAGTATGCTTAAATATTTAGGTGCTTCAGGTTTAAAAAACGTTGGTGTATTCAGTTTTAAACGTTTAGCTCTTTCAACCTTGAAAAATACGCCATACTATACCAAGTCTATTGCAGATAATGGTGTAAGAGCGGCTATTATGAGCGAAGCACTTCAATCTCTCGAAGGTAGGCTCAATGTATTCTCATCTATTAAAACAAATTACACGGCTTTGAATCCGCTTGTTGATTTGTGTAAAGAATTCAAATATTGTAATATTTCTTCTGATGATTTAACAGAAAAAGCAGAACTTCTTGGCGATGGCTTTTTAAAGGAAAAACTTCAGGATATCGCTCTTATTAATGATGCGTACAATGCCCTTGTAAAGCAGAGTTATTTTGACGATACAGATTCTGTTAATATGCTTTCCGAATTTGCTGTTAATAACAATATTTTTAAAGGCAAAACTGTTTTTATTGATGGTTTCAGGTCATTTTTAAAACAAGAAGCAGATTGCTTTAGTATTATGCTGTCTCAGGCAGATGACGTGTATGTGTCATTGTGTACAGACGAAAACGACGGAAAGTATACACCGTTTTATTACATAAAAGAGTTCGAAATGCATCTCAGAGCAATTGCAAATAAATGTTCTGTAGGTGTCGATGAAATTTATTGTAGTCAAAAATCAGATGCTTTTTCGTCAGATATTTTTTGCTTGGAAAAGAATATTTTTAATGATGAAAAGACAGAGAAAAAACCGTCTGACGGAAGTGTTGTTGTATATAAATGTACAGATAAATATGATGAGTGCAAATACATTGCTGCTCAGATAAAAAAACTCATCCGTTCAGCCGAGTACAGGTGTCGCGATATTGCGGTTATAGAGCGTGTAGAGGGTTCCTATAATTCTTTGATTGCAGAAGAACTTAAGAGTCTTGATATCCCTGTTTTTGAAGACAACAGGCGTTCTCTCAAATATGAGGCATTGTTTGTTTATCTTAACGCCGTTCTTTCCTGTATTACTTCAAATCTTACAACAGAAAATATTTTGATTTATCTCAAGTCAGGTTTAAGTAATCTGACTCTTACGGAGATATCAAGACTTGAAAAATATGCATTAATATGGGGTGTTGGCGCGTCAAATTGGCGTGATGGTTTTACGATGCATCCCGACGGCTTCGGTAACGAATTTAATGAAAAAGCGCATAAACAGCTTGATGAGCTAAACGAATCAAGAAAGAAAGCGATCGGACCTGTTTTTAAATTGAAAAATGATTGCGAGAACAAAACAGGTAAAGAGATTTCAGGGATTGTTTATAGTTTTCTAGAAAAACAACATATTCAGGATAAGCTTTATGATTTGTATAAAAATCTTAACGATAGTGGATTCCCTGTTGAAGCAGAGCGTCAGGCAGTTTCCTGGGATATTCTTATGGAAATGCTTGATGAAATGGCAACCTTCGGTGATGGCAAGTATATGTCAATTAAACGTTGGTTTGAATTGTTCACTATTCTTTCAGATTCAGGTGAAATTGGCGAGATCCCTCAGGGCCTTGATGAAATTAAAATTGGTAGTGCCGACAGAATCCGAACAGAAAAACTTAAGGCTGTTTTCCTTGTTGGTGTAAACAAGGATGAATTTCCTCTTGTGTCAGTGCAGAGTGGCATTTTAACTGATTCAGACAGAGTTTCTCTTACAAATTTAGGTCTTGAAATAAAGCCTGCGTATAAAGATAGTATTCCCGAAGAAAAGTTTATATCTTATTGCGCAGTAACATCAGCCACTGATAAACTTTATTTATCATATAAAACTATAGATTCTGACGGCTCTGAATTATATCCATCGGAAATAATAGATGCTGCTTTGGAGTCGGTTGAGAATATTACGGTTGTTTCAACATCCGAATGCGATGCACTTTCTTTGGTTGAAAGTGATGATGACGCATTTTCTCTTCTTGCTAAAAATTTCAGAGAGAACAGTGTTCTTCGTACTACTCTCTACGATTATTTTAAAAATAAAAAAGAATATGCGGGCAGATTGTTTGCCCTTTCTAATGTTGCAGGTGAAAGAGACTATAAAATTGATAACACAACTGTTTCTCAATCCCTTTTCAAAAAGGATATGTATTTATCTGCAAGCAGAATTGAATCCTATTATAATTGTCCGTTTTCATATTTTGTGCGCTACGGATTAAAAGCGGAGCCTTTAAGAACAGCGGAGCTTGACCCTGCGCAGAGCGGTACAATTGTCCATCTTGTTATGGAAACAATTCTTAAAAAATATCCTAAAGGTTCATTTGTTTCTGCTGATGAAAATGTGATTCGTAACGATGTATCCTCAATTCTTCAGGAATATATTGAAGATAAAATGGGTGGTCTTGACGGCAAGTCAAAAAGATTTTTGTTCCTTTATAACAGACTTGTTGATACTTGTATGGCTATAATCGCCCGCCTTAAGGATGAGTTTTCTGTTGGTTCCTTTGAGCCTTGTGGGTTTGAGGTTGAAATTGGCGGAGAGGAAATACCTTTGTATGAGGTTGAACTTCAGGAAGGTAAGGTCTTTGTTCGTGGTTCTGTTGACCGGGTTGATATTGCCGAAAAAGACGGCATAAAGTATGTCCGTATTATTGACTACAAAACGGGTAAAAAGGAATTTAAGCTTTCGGAACTTTATGACGGACTTAATATTCAGATGGTATTGTATTTAATGGCGCTCGAGAAGAACGGTAAGGATGTTTACGGCGATTTTATACCGTCAGGTGTTTTGTACCTTCCGTCTAAAATCGGTATATCGGATTACTTGAAAAGCCGTTCGCCAAAGCCTGAAGAGGTAGCAAATCAAAAAACTTTAAGTGGTAAATTATCGGGGATGGTGTTAGAAAGCCTTGTTGTTTTAAAAGCAATGGGGGCGATAGATGCACCAAAATATTTTCCTGCAAGCTATGACGAAGCAAAAGAAAAGTTTGTTGGTAATACATATACCCAAGGTGATTTTAAAAATCTTTCAAAGATAATTGATAGTAAAATAAAAGAAATGGGCGATTCATTACATCAGGGTAAAATTCCTGCAATTCCTGTGGGTGATGGTGATGAAGGTAAAATGTGTAAATATTGCTCATACAGGTCTATCTGCGGATATGAATCAGGCGATGAAGTTCGTACTGTACTGGATTTAGATCATTCTAAAGCTATAAAACTGCTGGGAGGTGAGGAAGATGAGCAAAACTGAATGGACTGTTGAACAGCAAAAAGCTATACAATCCCGCGGTATGCAGGTGCTTGTTTCTGCTGCGGCAGGTTCAGGTAAAACTGCTGTTCTTACTGAGCGTGTAAAAAACATTGTATCTGATATAAATAATCCGTGTAGTGTGTCTGAAATTCTTGTTGTTACTTTTACTCGTGCCGCGGCAGGTGAAATGAAAGACAGAATTTATAAAGCTCTCAAAGAAACCGCAGATAGTGGCAATAATACTACCTATATTCGCGAACAGATGGCATCACTTCCGCTTGCCGATATATGCACAATGGACTCTTTCTGTCAGAAATTAGTTAAAGAAAATTTTACCAAGGCAGATGTTTGTGTTGATTATTCTGTTCTTGACGATAAAGACCTTGCTGAAATGACTAATGACGCCATAGAAGTGGTTATTAATAAGCTTTATGAGGAGAATGATGATAGCTTTATTAAGCTTACATCAATGTTTTTGAGTGAACGTGACGATAGCAGACTTGGTGAGGTTATTTATAGTTTATATAAAGATTCTCGTTCATATCCGTCACCAAAGCTGTGGCTTGAAAGCGTAGTTGATTCATTTTCTGAAGACAAAACTCCCAATGATACAGTATGGGCAGATATAATTTATAAAGACATCAGACTTTTTGCAGATTATCATCGAAAACGATTGTTAAAAGCTGTTTCACTTCTTGAAGAAAGCGGCGGCTTCAACCCCAATTTTGTTAATAAATTTAATGTTAACGCAGAAAGACTGCAACAGTTAATTGATTGTATAGACAATCGCAACTGGGACAGCATGGTTTCAATGATTCGCGATGGAATATTTTTTACTTGCGATGGTAGAAATACAAAGGTGAATAATTATATAAAAGACCTTGCTGCAGAAGCTTTTAAGGTTTATAAGGCGGATCTCGAATCCATTGAAGCCCTTGAATTACCGACAGATGCTGAGCATAAAGCAGATTCTCTTAAGTTAAAGCCGATAATAAAAAAGCTTTGCGATTCTGTTATAATGCTTGAAGAAACTCTTGCTGAAATGAAAAAAGAGCGTAACGCATACGCTTTTGATGACATTCTTCATAAGAGTATTGATTTGCTTGTAGAATTTAAAGATGACGGTTGGGAGCCTACACCTTTAGCTCTTTCTCTGCAGATTAAATATAAAGAGATTTTTATTGATGAGTATCAGGATACAAACCAGGCTCAGAATATAATTTTTGAAGCGATTTCACGCAATTGCAGTAATTTATATTGTGTTGGTGATGTCAAGCAGAGTATTTATAAATTCCGTTTAGCAAGTCCTCAGCTTTTTATGGCTTTAAAGAAAAGATTGCCTGATTATGATGGCGGAAAGCATCCTTCGCAAATAAGGCTTGACCGTAATTTCAGAAGCCGTAAAGGTATTGCAGATGCAACAAACCATATTTTCACTACAATAATGAGTGAGGATGTTGGTGAAATTGATTACAACGAAAAGGAAGAGCTTGTTTTCGGCGCTTCATATTTTGAAGATAAGCCTGAGCCTGATATTGAACTCCTTTGCTTTGATTTTTCAGAACATAATTCTGCTGAAACTGTTTGCCTTGAAGCAGAGCAAATAGCTCTTTATATTAAAGATTTGTTAAAATCAAAGATTATTATTACAACCAAAACAGGCAAAAGATCTATAGAAAGTTCAGATATTTGTATTCTTCTCCGTAATATGAAAAAAAAGGCCCATGTTTATGCCCAGGCGCTTACAGAAGAAGGAATTTCATCTAATACTGTTCTTGATGGTGATACAAGCCTTTCAAAAGAAATTCAGCTTCTTATGAGCCTTGTTAAGGTTGTTAATAATCCGCTTGTTGATATTCCTTTGATTTCTGTTCTTTTTTCACCTTTGTTCGGTTTTACAGCAGATGAGCTTTCAGAAATAAGAATGGTGAATTCAAATGCGGAGCTTTTTGTGTGCCTTGAAGAATATGCAAAAATCTCAGAAAAGGCAAAACATTTTTTAGACAAACTTCAGCTTTATAGAAATATTGCCGCGTCCTATCCGCTAAATGAATTTGTGAAATTTATTGTAAGAGATACTGATATAATCAATGTTTTTCTTGCAGCTGAAGACGGTAGAAATCGTAGTGCAAATATCCGTGGTTTTATGGATTTTGCTGATTCATTCACTAAAAGTGGCAGGGTAGGTCTTGGTGCATTTGTCAGAAGTATGGATAGTGCTGTCAATTCACAAAAAATGCACACCTACAGTGGCGTGACGTCTCCCAGTGGCGTGCAGATTATGTCTATTCATAAAAGTAAAGGCCTTGAATTCCCTTATGTTATTGTTGCTGATTGTTCTGCTGACTTTAATAGGAGAGATGCATACAATCCTTTGAAGATTTCCCGTAATACAGGTATAGGGCTTAAAATTCGCGATGATGAAAACTTTACAACTTATAACACAGTTTCTTCTGTTGCAACCGAGAAGGATATTCTCTATGGCGGAGCATCTGAGGAATTGAGAGTTTTGTATGTTGCAATGACTCGTGCAAAGGAACACCTTGTTTTTGCGTGTAGCTTTAAAAATAGAGATGGCCTAAAAAAGAAAATCAGGGTGAATAATCATCTTGGTTTTGATGCTAATGGTAAACTCCATCCATATGCTGTTTACAAAGCAAAGTCAATGACAGAATGGCTTCTTACTTGTTTTTCGAAACATAGTATGTGTGATATTGTTCGTCAGCAGTGTGAAATTGTTAATCCCGAAAGTATAAATTCAGAATATCCAATGAATGTTAACTCGGAAAGAGAAATAGTTGAAATCTCTTCAGGTGAACACAATGATGTTGTTTTCGATGTTGATGAAGAAATAATTTCTCGGTTAGATGAACGAGTAAACTTCGTTTATAAATACGATTGCTCAGAAATCCTTGCGAAACGAACAGCATCCTCTACAGAACGCCATTTAGACGAAAGAAAGTATTTTGCAAGAAGAAAACCTAAATTCCTTGCAGAATCCTTTACAGGTGCAGACAGGGGAACAGCGATTCATAAATTCCTTGAATTGTGTGATTTTAAAAAAGCATCCTCTAATCTTGAAGAAGAAAAGAATCGCTTGCTTTCTAACGGTCTTGTAAGCGATAAAGAGCTTTCTGTTTTAGATAATTCATCTGTTGAAGCTTTCTTTGATTCGGATATAGGTAAGCGTCTTGTTTCCTCGGGTGATATACATAAAGAATTTGAATTTTCTTTCTTGAAAAAAGCAGGGGAACTGTATAAGGATATTTCTTCAGAAATATATGATGAAGAAATTGTTGTTCAGGGTAAGTTTGACTGCGCATTTATTGAAAATGGTGAAGCAGTGCTTATTGACTATAAGAGCGATAATATAACAGAACTTGAGGTTTTTAAAGCGATTTATACTCCTCAGCTTGAAATCTATTCTCAGGCTCTTACAGCTTGTATAGGCGTTCCTGTAAAAGAAAAATACATTTATTCCTTTAAGCTAAAGCAGTTTATAAAAATATAAAAATAACACGGTAGATTAAATCTGCCGTGTTATTTTATATTATTCAATTGTTGTGTAATAAAGAGTATCTACAGGGAATTTGCCTCTTCCTTGCCTGTATTTTTTTGCGCCTGATTCAAAAGCGATATAAATACCATCAGGTGAGTTTGCCATACCCTCCGACATTGGAAGGGCTACTATCTCTTCTGCAAGGTAACTACTACTGCAGGCGTAAAGGTCAACCTCTTTGTTGTCAATCATTTTAATTCCTGATTTCTCTTTAACAAGGAAGTCTTCGTAAACGTAAATTTTTGAATTGTTCTTTCGTCCGTAGCTTGTGCTGAAAATGATTTTATTTGTTTTAGTAAAAGCCATTCCTTGTACCTGTTCAGGTATTGCAATTATGTAATCAGGCACATAACCAGTAGAATCACTGTTGATTTTTTTTACATCGGGTAAGCCTTCTTTCAAGGCGTAGCCCTCACAGTATGCATAGAATGTTTCTCCATTCTGAAGGGTAGTAACATCCTTTTTGACTTCTTTAACCTTATCATTGTTTTCAACAAAGTCGCCCGTCCATAAAATGTTGTTGTATATACAAGCAAATGAACCGGCTGTATTTAATTTGAACTTGCCTTGAAATTGGATTGAATCACCATTTTTTAACGTTTTGAACAATGTGGAAGGGAATGTGTAGCATTCGCCTTCTGATGTAACATAAACAGTGTTTTGGGAAGATGCTATTCCGCCTGCGTGGCCGTAATAATCATCGCCCTCGGTATTTTTTAAGGAATATG
>CAJGCL010000034.1 GCA_904501675.1 Clostridiaceae bacterium | reverse complement strand
TGTCGTTATACTGTTTATTACATGCTTCAAAAGCCTGTTTGATAGCAATAGCAATTTTTTCAATATTAAAATCTGCAATTTTACCATCACGTTTAATTACCTGATACATAGTTCTCCCTCTTTCTTATAAATTTTCTGACAGAGGCATCGCGCCTCCGTCTCTGCTAAATGATAATAGCAGATAAAATAGCTATTGTCAACCCGAAAACACAATATATTGTGCCGAAAGTAAAATATTTTCCGCCTCAACACAAGATATTGCGCCCATTTTGTTAAAATATAGCAAACATTCACATATATATGTTGTTCGTTTTGTGCATTTTTACTTTATGTTGGGATTTATCATAAAAACTGCCACTATATATTGTGGTATCGACACAATATATGGTGGCAAAAAATCTCAATACATATTATATACAGCTCTTATATACCTCGTAGCTGAGCGTTTGGTATATATATCTTTACTTTTTCAAGCATCTCGTTCATTTCGCTTTTAGAAACACCTTTACACGCAGAATCAATAAGGCTTCCTGAATCCACAAAATTCTGAAGGAAATATTTAGGGGTTCCCTCTATCCACATAGCAAGCTTTTCTATATCATCTATTGTATGAAAGTTTTGTGTAACAGTAGTGCGGAATTCATAATCCACTCCGCTATTGCGTAAAAGCTCTATACTTTCTTCAACAGGTTGTAAATCAAAATTCTTCACACCGATTGTTTCTGCATAGCGTTCCTTGCAATTTTTTATATCCATTGCAACGTAATCCGCAAGGCCTAAAGAAAGAATATCCTTAAGCTTTTCAGGGAAGCTACCGTTTGTATCAAGCTTTACAGCATAACCTTTATCTTTTATTTCATACAGAAACCTTTCAATATCCTTTTGCAAAAGCGGCTCTCCACCTGTTACAGCTACACCATCAAGAACATTTTTGCGCTTTTCAAGATGCTCAAAAATTTCTTCCTCTGTATACTGTGCATCATCCATATCTGTAACGAGCAAAGCATTATGGCAAAAAGGGCAACGGAAATTACATCCGCCTGTAAAAACAGTACAGGCAGTTTTACCCGGAAAATCCAATAAAGTAAGTTTCTGAAAACCTTTAATAAACATAACAAACTCCTAGTCAAACGAATCTGAATCAGATTTCAGATAATCCTTTTCCGACTCTAAATAAATTCAAGAAAATTATAATAACACTTTTTTTACAAGTCAACCTGATTTATGAAAATTACCTTAAATTTCCACTTTTTTAAGAAAAACACAATTTTTATACATTATATATAATAAAAACACTATATTTTGTGTATTTACATTTGGAAATCTTTGTGTTATAATAGCATCACTAGTAGTGTCTACTAATATGCATTATGGAGGAATTTATCATGAAAGCAAAAAAAGCACTTGCTGTTTTACTTGTAGCAGTTATGCTTCTTGCGACCCTTTCATTCGGTGCTTCTGCAGCTGACGAAGCTATCGTAAGCGGTCCAATTAAAACAGCATACACAGACTGTGAGTATTTCAACCCACAGGGTCTTGTTATTACCATCGACGGTAAAGAGATTCCATATTCTCCTATCGACGATAATTTCAAGTTCGTTCCCGGACTTAATGAAAAACTTACGGTTGGAACATCAGTTGATGTTTACTACAAGGTAGTCATCGATGTTGATAAAACTGCGGAAATTAAGGTTGGCTCAATCCCGGTAGAAGTATCTCACGTATGGGGTGAATACACATACTTAGATAACAACTATCACGGCAAACGTTGCCTTGGATGCGCAATTATTGACGAGACAACATTTACTGCACACAATGTTAAGGAATATATTCCTAATGATGATGGTGGTTTATTTATTGAGCAAACCAAAACTGGTGTCTGCGAAGATTGCCACGAAAAAATCACAGTAAACATTGAAGGTTCACACAAGTTTGAATCTATTTTTACAGGTAACTTAACAAAAACAGAGGAACTTATAAAATATATTATTGATGTCGTTCTCGTTTCTCTCGTCCAAATGTTAGTAGGAATAAAATAAGGAGGCTGAAATACAATGAAAAAATTATTATCAATTGTTCTTGTTGCGGTTATGCTTTTTAGCTTTGCAAGTGTTTGTGTTTCTGCCGAAGAGCCTGCTCCAACTCCTGAACTTTCCTATACAAAAGAAGTTTATGTTCCTATATCTGCAAACCATCGTCTTACCAGCGCTGATGGTGCCGATTTTAGTGTTGATGTAACCATAGACGATAAAAACACAGTTGCTTTAGACGGTTCTTCAGTTGACTACACAGTTGAAATTCTAAAAATCCAGGCACAAAAGCAAGGTTTTGAGCGTATTACATACGATGAAAATTATGTGGATGAAAATCCGGATGACGAATCATCAATAAACCCTTTCTTTGAATATATGGCTTTCCCTGAGGGACAAAAAAGAGATCCTATTGAAATTTATGTAACATTCAAAATCGATTTTACCGATGCTGATATTCTTGGTGAACTTAATTACACCGTATCAGTAAAGGGCTTTTCCTCACCACCTGACTTGGGTGATTTAGGTGTGATAGGCGGTCTTATTGGCGGAGCTGCAGATTCACTTCCGATTCCTACAACGGAATCCACCACTGAGAATCTTGCTGAATTTCCTGCGATAAAAAGCATCTCTCCAACATTTGTTCCCCAAAAGAAAGTTTACCTTGATTCAGAGATGGTTGAACTTGATGGTACACAAGTTGCAGTAACTACAACTATAGGTCGTTCAGGTACTGTTACATATGGTTCTTCTACTTCACATATGTTTACAACCCTTCCTGATAGAAGTGAGAGAATTCCTGAAGGAACAAAAGCAGTTGTTACATACTTTTTCGGACACCATCTCTCAACCTTACCTGTAGTAGTTTCTCACGACTGGTCAGATGGTCCTGTATGTATCACTACAGATAAATACACTGACAATAAGCGTGGTTACCATGCTATTGTTTGTAATGGTTGTGGCGAAGCTCGTGATGCAGAAGAACACAATCCTGAAATTCTTCTTGATGAAAAGGGTAATCCTGTTGTTGACAAAGATGGAAATCCTGTTCAGAAATGGACATCAAACGATGACGCATCATTCGTTGGTAATGGTACAGCTTCCTCAACTTGCCAGGATTGTGGCGCAACTCTCACAAAAGATGTTCACAACTCAGCTGGTTTCAATACAGCTTTTGCTAACTACCACTTCCTTCTTGTTATCTTTGAATACATTAACTTGATTCTCAGAATCATCGGTACATCTCTCGGTTGATAAATTCCATAATATATAAATACACCGTGTAACCTGAAGTTACACGGTGTTTCTTTTTTTGTTTATTATCTTACAATTTACTTCCTTATAACCCCTTCTTTAACCGCCGCAGATTTAACTGCTTGAGCAATCTCGAATGCAACGCTTCTATCTAACGCAGAAGGAATAATATTTTCTTCGTTAAGCTCACTTTCAGATATATGGTTAGCCAAGGCATATGCAGCAGCAAGCTTCATACCCTCGGTAATTGCTGTAGCTCCGCAATCAAGAGCACCTCGGAACATTCCTGGAAAAACAAGAACGTTATTTATCTGATTAGGGAAATCTGAGCGACCTGTACCAACGATTCTTGCCCCTGCCTCTTTTGCGACATCAGGCATTATTTCAGGGGTTGGGTTCGCCATTGCAAAAACTATTGCATCCTTATTCATACTCTGAACCATTTGAGCAGAGAGAATATTTGGAGCAGAAACGCCAACAAACACATCTGCATTCTTAATAGCAACAGACAACTCGCCTTTCAACTTTTCAGGATTAGTACACTCCGCAAGAGCCTTACGTTCTTCGCCCAGAAATTCATCCTCCGGAGAAATAATTCCTGCTTTATCAACAAGAACCATATTCTGCGCACCTGCAGCAATAAGCATTTTTGAAATCGCTGTACCTGCTGCACCTAAGCCATTAACAACAATTTTGACATCCTTAATATCTTTCTTAACAACCTTAAGGGCATTAATAACACCCGAAAGTACTACCACCGCGGTACCGTGCTGGTCGTCGTGGAAAATAGGGATATCGCAGATTTCCTTCAGCTTTTTTTCAATTTCAAAGCATCTTGGAGCACCAATATCTTCAAGATTTATTCCTCCAAAAGAACCTGACAAAAGATATATTGTTCTTACAATTTCATCAACATCTTTTGATTTTATACATAAAGGGAAAGCGTCCACATCAGCAAAAGCCTTGAAAAGTGCGCACTTACCTTCCATAACAGGCATTCCGGCCTCAGGCCCTATATCACCAAGACCTAACACCGCTGTACCATCTGTTACAACTGCCACAAGATTACTACGACGAGTCAGTTCAAAAGATTTATTAACATTATCCTTTATTGCAAGGCAAGCCTCTGCAACACCCGGGGTATATGCAAGAGACATATCCTCCCTTGTTTCTACAGGACAACGGGACACAACCTCAATTTTACCCTGCCACTCATAATGCTTTTTTAAAGATTCTGCTTTAATATCCATTATTATTCCTTGTTTGCCTGCATTTTAAGATATGCATTGATGAATCCATCAATATCACCATCCATAACTGCATTTATATTGCCATTTTCAAAACTTGTTCTGTGGTCCTTTGCAAGAGTATATGGCATAAATACATACGAACGAATCTGGCTCCCCCAGGCAATTTCCTTCTGAACACCTTTAATATCACTGATTTTATCAAGATGCTCGCGCTCTTTGATCTCAATAAGCTTTGATTTAAGCATACGCATAGCAACCTCGCGGTTCTGATGCTGGCTTCTTTCAACCTGACAAGAGCAAACAATACCTGTAGGAATATGGGTAAGACGAACTGCAGAAGATGTTTTATTAACCTTCTGACCACCTGCACCTGATGAACGATAAACGTCCATTTTAATATCTTCAGGAGCAATATCAACTTCAATACTGTCATCAATTTCAGGCATAACCTCAAGAGATGCAAAGGACGTATGACGTCTTCCTGATGCATCAAAAGGAGATACACGAACAAGACGGTGGATACCACTTTCGCTCTTCATATAGCCGTAAGCATTTTCACCTTCAATAAGAATAACAGCTGATTTAAGACCTGCTTCATCACCATCAAGGTAGTCAAGAGTTGAAACCTTAAAGCCATGGCGCTCACCCCAACGATTATACATACGGAAAAGCATCTGAGCCCAGTCCTGAGCCTCTGTTCCGCCTGCACCTGCATGGAATGTAAGAATAGCGTTATTTGCGTCGTACTCACCTGTAAGAAGAGTAGAAAGAGTCATAGCATCAAGTTGTGAAATAAAGCTATCAACGCTTTCACGGCATTCAAGGAAAAGACTTTCGTCCTCTTCCTCGTTTGCGAGCTCAATAAGGGTCAATGTATCTTCAAAAGAGCCTTTAAGATCTTCATAAGCCTTGATTTTATTTTTAAGAGATGCCATGTGCTGAGTAATTTTCTGAGAACGCTGAACATCATCCCAGAACCCATCTTTAGCACTTTCTTCTTCAAGCTCTGCAACCTCATCAACCATCTTTTTAAGGCCAAGAGCTTCTGCTAAATCAACAAGCTTATCCTCATAGCTGTTAAGTTCAAGTCTTAATTCTTCAAACTGAAGCATAATATTATTCCTTTCAATTATTAATTGATCACATATTTTTACGAATAATTATTATACCTTAATTATTGTAATATGTAAAGATTATATTTATAAAATTTAGATGCCAGGTGTCAGATACCAAAAGTCAGCTTGTAAAAGAACATCGTTTTTCGAAATTCGGTTGCATGACTACGTTTTAATCTGCGAAGCTGTATATAGCAAGTCAGGCGCCAAATACCGAAAAAACATAAGCAGAAGAGCACCGTCTAAGACGGTGCTCTTCCGCTGTGGATGTGGGGTGTGAAAGAGAAAGATATGGCTTCGAGTGGATAATACCACTCTATATAAACTCCTTTCGGAGATTATACCGAATTATACTGCCTGAGTTGTAATTTTACTGATTTCTTCAGGCTTTGAAATACGGATTACATATTCGAAATACTCGTCTGTTTCACTTTTTGCAGTATCCGCTTCAATACCTGCCTTTCGTATTGCATCAACTGCGTGATTAAGAGTGTTAAGGAAAATGCGCATATCCTTATAGCCTTTCATTGATGGCTTGTTTTTCGCTTTTTTACGACGGAGCACATCTGCCGCAAGACGCTCCGCCTCAGAAACTGTTAAATGCCTTTCGATAATAATATCAAGAATTCTGTTTCTTGTTTCATTATCAGGAAGTGCAAGCAACACACGTGCATGGCGCTCGGTAAGGCCTGCGTAGGCAATACGATCTCTCATCTCCTCAGTAAGCCTCAGAAGTCGCATTTTGTTTGATAGTGTTGATTGTGCTTTGCCCAGCTTTTTAGCAACCTCCTCCTGAGTTAAGCCGTGGATTGTAATAAGCTTTTCTATAGCAACCGCTTCCTCAAAGAAATCAAGGTTTTGCCTTTGCACATTTTCAATTATGGCGAAAAGAGCAGATTGCTCGTCCGAAACATTCATAACCACGCAAGGAATTTTATCAATGCCTACCATTCTTGCCGCCCTGAGCCGTCTCTCGCCTGAAATAAGCTCATATTTCCCCTCAGGCAAGCAACGAACATTTATAGGTTGTAAAATTCCGTTTGTACGAATGGAGATTGCTAAGCCTTCAAGCTCATTATAATCAAAACGAACTCTTGGCTGATAGGGATTTGGTAAAATAACATCGTGAGATAAAAGCTGAATCTGACAGTTAGCTTTATTTTTTGTTGTGCTTTTTAACATCTTTTTCCTCGCTTGAAATTTTGTTCCGTATCCCTCTCTGTGATTACACTATACCACCACAGAACAAAAAAATAAAGCATTTTCGGTCGGGTCAATTCGACAGAAAATGCTTTGTTTCGTTGATTTTATAAGGGTTTTTTAGCGATTTGTGCAGATACTCGTGGATACTTTGGCGGAATCTGCGAAATCTTTTTCACATTTATTATTGCTCTTTTATCTCCGCCCGGAAGAGAAAACTCATTTATCTCGTTTATTTTACCGCCCAAGGTCTTGAGAGCGTCTTTAGCGCCATCAATTTCATCAATTGCAGAAGCGCCTTTAAGAGAGAGGAATGAGCCCCCGACCTTTACAAAAGGAAGGGTATATTCCAAAAGAACTCTCAACTCCGCAACAGCTCTTGCTGTTGCATAGTTATATTTCTCACGGAATTCTGGTTTTTTTCCTGCATCCTCTGCGCGCATATGCACAAACTGAACATTATTTACGCCCATATTCGATGCAATATCCTCTACCGCCTTCAGCTTTTTGCCTGTTGAATCGAGAAGAGTAATCCGACAATCAGGGTAAGCAACCGCAAGCACAAGACCAGGGAAGCCTGCGCCTGTGCCCACGTCAATTATTTTATCGCCTTTTTTGAAATCTGCATATTTACCAACAAGCAAGCAATCGAGAAAATGCTTTACGGCAATACCCTCATCATCCAATATGGCAGTAAGATTGATTTTTTCATTCCATTCTTTAAGAAGAGATGCGTATATATCAAGCTTCTTAAAGAGCTCCTCATCAACCTCTATACCATATTCTGTAATATGATTTTTTAATATTTCTGTTACTGACATATTAACCTCTGTAAAGCTTCATAATCTCTCTAATTGGCCCTGCAAAGCTTTCCGCCATAGGTGGAAGTGGCTTTTCATTCTTAAGGAAATCTGTAAAGAGCATACCTTTATAGTCGTTTGCCATCTGGAATTTAGCAATAGTCTGAATAAGCTCCTGCTTTTTATCCATATTAGTAAGATATGTGCAACCTTCAAAAGAGATTTCAACTGTAGCATCGTTTTTCGCGGATACTGTAAGCTGAAGAGCTTTGCCGCATTTCTGGAGCTTTGGCTCAACCTTTCTGCCGTTTACAGATACTGTAACATCGCCATCAACAATATCCTTGAATTTAATAACATATTTTCTCTTTTCAGGAGAAACTGAGCTGTCGCCCTCTGCTTTTGCAATTTTAAATGAAACCTTTGAGCCATCTTCACAAACGTTGAAAGCAGTTTTAAGATACTCACCATTCTGATATGAAAGTGTTTCGCCATCATCCTCATAAAGAGTAAATGTATTATTGCCTCTGTATACCCACAGCTCAAGCTCTTCAGGGTTAGAGCAATCGTTAGTGCGGTCATTTACGCTCATAGGAATAATTGCACCTGCTTTAGCAAGAACAGGAATATTTTCAATATCGCGATACATCTTAATAAAATGATTTCCGCTATAAATTCTGCCTGTAAAAATATCTGTGTATCTTCCTTCAGGTACCCAAACATTTACGCCTGCAAGGTTTGAGTCAGAAGATGTATGCTCTGTAATAGGAGCAACAATAAGCTCTGTACCAAAGAAGAACTGATTTTTACACTCGTATGCTCGCTCATCCTCGGCGTAGTGATAGTACATAGGCTCACAGATAGCTCTGCAATCTGTATGAGTACGGTAGTTCATTGTGTAAATATACGGAAGAAGCTTATGTCTCAGGCGAAGCGCATCTGTTGCCACACGAGCAACAGGACCGCTGTAGTTCCAAGGCTCCTTGCCCATAAACTCATTGTTAGTTGAATGAAGGCGCATAACAGGGCTGAAAACGCCGAGCTGAACCCAACGAAGATAAAGCTCATCGTCTTTTTTACCCATACAATGTCCGCCAATATCGTGGCTCCACCAAGGGTATGCAATGTTTGATGCAGTAGCTGTAAAGCCCGGCTGAAAATCAAGGCTTGACCAATTCTGCACCGTATCACCGCTAAAGCCTAACGGATAGCGCTGACTACCTGCACCACAGAAACGGGAAAGAATAAGTGGTCTATGGTTATCTCTGGCATTGTCAAGGAAATGGTAGTGGTTAAGAGCCCACAACGGGTCAAGCCCAGGCACATTGGTACGAGTACCCTGTTGCCAGTCAATCCACCAGAAATCAATACCCATCTTTTCAAAAGGATGGTGGAGAATATCGAAATAGTTAAGAGTAAACTTCTTATCTGTAATATCAAATTTAACAGGCTCTTTTTTTGATGGGTCCTGACCCATAGCCTTACACATATCTTCATACTGGTCCTCGAACCAACGTACGCCCATAGATGGGTGAAGGTTAAAGGTAACCTTGTAGTTATCATCCTTCAGCTTTTTAAGGAAGCCTGCAGGATCAGGGAAAAGGTCTGTATTAAAGCTGTAACCTGTCCATCCTGTTGACCAGAAGTCATACACAAATTCCCAAAGGTTTTTGTGTGGGTGAATCTTATGGCTGTCTTTACCAAATTTGCTCTTGATATCAACCCAATGCCAATCCATATCAACTGTGGCAACGGTAATCGGAATTTCTTCCTCTTTGAATTTATCCATAAGAGAAAGGTATTCCTCCTGTGAATATGCCTTATATCTGCTCCACCAGTTGGAAAGAGCATATCTTGGAATAAGCGGCACCTTGCCTGTTAATTTATATAAATCTGTAGTAGCACCGATATAGTTGTTGCCGTATGCAAAATAATATTCGTCTGTTTCTTTATGAGCGCGAGGAAGAATTGAACCATCTGTCTTTAAAACAAGAGTATCGCTATCATCCATTATTGCAACGCCGTTTTTCGAGCAAACGCCATCGCCCAATGTAATAACACCTGCAGTAATATCAAGTGTACGGCAGGTACCCTTAAGGTTTCCTGCTGTAAAGTTTGTAACAACTCTGCCGTCGCGCAATTTAATGCGAACCATCTTCTGAGTTTTAAAAGAATAAAGGAAGTTAGCCTTTGTTGTTTTTATTTCAATAGTATCCCTTGATTCGTTAACCTTGAATTCCGGCGCATCAAAATCACGGAACCACACGCTCTGTGTTGGCTCATCACAGAATTTGCCCTTGCTTTGCACCTCTACTCTGAGAAGGCAAGGGGTAATAACTGTAAACCTTGTATTTTTTCTCACTATTGTGTGGCTTTCATGTGCCACGGGAGAACAATCAATTTTGAATCGTTTTGCAAACTGTTCCATAGTGTACTCCTTTTGTCGAAAATTTCCTGATAATATAATACATCTTATGGGTCTTAAAGTCAATAAACCTATTTCTTAATATATATTATTACTAAATAGCCTGTTCTTTTTTAGGCAAAGTGTATCGTTGACAAAGCACCTTCTATTTGATAAAATTATTGTTTGTGAAGGAGATGTTTTTATGGCTTTCCAAAGAAAAATCGGTTTCGATAACGATATGTATATTGAAAAACAATCCGAGCAGATTTTAAAGCGTGTTGACGATTTCGGCGGCAGGCTTTATCTTGAATTGGGCGGAAAACTTTTTGACGATTTTCACGCTTCAAGAGTTCTTCCGGGCTTCAAGCCTGACAGTAAGCTTCAGATGCTTCTTAACCTTAAAGAGCACGCTGAGGTTGTTATTGTTATATCTGCGGGCGACATAGAAAACAACAAAATCCGTCGTGATTTGGGCATCTCCTACGATAGCGACGTATTACGACTTATGGACGCTTTCACAAGCGCAGGTCTTTTTGTTGGCAGTGTAGTTATAACTCAGTTTGACGGACAACCTGCCGCCCTTAAATTCAAAGAAAAGCTTATGGGTCTTGGCATAAAAGTCTTTATGCACTACCCTATTGAGGGCTACCCTTACAATGTAAGAAAAATTGTTAGTGAAGATGGCTTCGGCAAAAACGAATATATTGAAACATCTCGCCCTGTTGTTATTATGACTGCTCCCGGTCCCGGTAGCGGAAAAATGGCAACCTGCCTTTCTCAGCTTTATCACGATAACCTTAGAGGTGTTAAAGCAGGATATGCAAAATTCGAGACATTCCCTGTATGGAATCTTCCTCTCAAGCACCCTGTTAACCTTGCATACGAGGCAGCAACAGCAGACCTTAACGACGTTAACATGATTGACCCGTATCACCTTGAGGCATATGGCATTTCAACCGTTAACTACAACCGCGATGTTGAGGTTTTCCCTGTCCTCAATGCAATGTTCGAAAAAATCGAAGGCAAGAGTCCGTATAAATCACCTACAGATATGGGTGTCAATATGGTAGGCTACTGCATTACAGATGACGCTGTTTGCTCAAAGGCTTCCCACGAAGAAATTGTAAGACGCTTCTTTACAACTCTTTGCGATAAAAAGCTGGGCCAACAAAACGACAAAGCAATTGCAAAAATTGAAAGTCTTATGAATCAGGCGGGTATTTCCGTTGAAAACGTCCGTCCAACAGTTAAAGCCGCAATTTCAAAGAGTCAGGAAACAGGAAATCGTCCTGCAGTTGCAATTGAGCTTCCTGACGGTCAGATTGTTACCGGCAAAACAAGCGACCTTTTAGGTGCCGCGTCAGCTGTGCTTCTCAACTCCCTTAAGGTAATTGCAGGCATCGACGATAGCGAGCTTCTTATTCAGCGCGAAATTATTGAGCCTATTCAGTCTCTTAAAACAAGCATTCTTGGTAACCACAACCCAAGGCTTCATACAGACGAAATTCTTATAGCTCTTACAATGAGTGCCGTAACAAACGAAAACGCAAAGAAAGCCTTTGATGTACTCAAGGAGTTAAAGGGTAGCGAGGCTCACGCCACTGTTATTCTCTCTCAAGTAGACAGAGATACCTTCAGAAAGTTAGGTATAAATCTCACCTGCGAGCCCCACCACGAGAGCAAAAAGCTTTATCATAAATAATATTTTCCACAAGGCGCAAAGGTGTGCGCCTTGTGTTTTTTTACGCTTTATGTTATTATAACTCCATCGGTTTATGGAATCGGGTGAAAATCCCGAACGAGCCCGTCGCCGTGATATGCAAAAAGCTTTTTTCTATGAGAATACCGCAATTCTCAGACAAGCCATTGAAGAAATTCGAGAAGGTGAAAAAAGTGCATAAAGTCGAAATACTTAGCCGATAATTGCTGTTTCTGAATGCGAGCGCCTGAATGAAACGGACTAAAAAACATTTCTTAAAGGAGAAATCATAATGAAAAAGACAAGCTTTAAACAAAAGTTGTCTGTTATCCTTTCATTTGTGCTTATTGCGGTTATAGCACTTACAATGTTCGGATGTAACAGCGACACAGCAAACGACACCACAACCACACAGGCTCCTGTAGAATCCACAGAAGCTGCTAAGCCAACCTCATTAGGTGAGGGCGCTGTTCAATTCAGCTTCAGCGTTACCCACAAGGATGGCACAGTTGCAGATTTCGTTATCAACACCGATAAGAAAATAGTCGGTGAGGCTCTTCAGGAATTGGGCGTAATCGCAGGTGATATGGGCGACTACGGCCTGTATGTAAAATCTGTTGATGGCGAAACACTTGACTACGATACTGATGGTATGTATTGGGCTTTTTACGACAATGGCGCCTACGCTGCCAAAGGTGTTGACCAAACAGAAATCGTTGCAGGCATAAAGTATGAATTCAAAGCAGAAAAATAAGGTAAATATAAAAGAAATTGCTATTTTCGGTATGCTTGGTGCTTTGATGTATGCATCAAAGGTTATAATGGATTTGTTACCTAACATCCATCTTATCGGCGTTTTTATCGTTGCAACAACCGTTGTCTACCGAAAAAAAGCATTATACCCGTTATATATCTTTGTGCTTCTTACAGGTCTACTTAATGGCTTCGGTACATGGTGGATTCCCTATTTATATATCTGGGCAGTTCTTTGGGGAGTAGTTATGCTCTTATCCCAAAACCTTGAAGGCAAAAAAGCAGCAATAGTTTATGCCGTTGTTTGTTCTCTTCATGGTTTCCTATATGGTGTTTTATATGCACCTTTCCAGGCAATTATGTACAACCTGAGTTTAGAGGGCACTCTCACATGGATTGCAACAGGACTTCCCTTTGATATAACCCACGGAATAAGCAATTTTATTTGTACACTTATTCTTTCAGTACCATTTATAACAGTGCTACAAAAAGCAGAAAAAATGATAAAATAAAATTAAGCTCATTACACTCAAAAAGTGTAATGAGCTTTTTGCTTTTATAAAGCATTTCTTCTCCAATGGAACAAGTATTGCTGTGCAATACCCTGTGTCTCATAATACTCCGTTGGGAATCCGTCAGGATAAAGTTCGGCTAATATGCGCTTAACCCAAACATCAACAGGGAATGCCTCTACTCTGCCGAAGCCGTAAAGAAGAGCACATTGAGCAACCTTTTCTCCAACGCCTTTGATTTTAAGAAGCTCTGCCTTTGCATCCTCAAACGGCAATGTTTTTATTTTTTCTATGCTTACTTCATTTGATGCTATCTTCTGTGCGGCATCAATAATGTATTTTGCTCTGAAGCCTGCACGTATGGGCGCTAAATCCTCAACTGTAAGCTTTGAAATTCTTTCAGCAGTGGGGAATGAATAGCTCTCCCCTGCCTTTTCACCAAATTTTTCGCAGAAGCGTTCAATTATACCTTTGATACGAGGGATGTTATTATTAGCTGAAATTATAAATGAACAAATTGCTTCCCACTCATCCTGCTTTAAAATTCTGATTCCAGGAAACTCCTTGCAAGCAGTTGAAATACTCTCATCCTTATATGAGTCTATTATTTTTTTATAATCCCTATCAAGGTCAAAGTATATTTTCCATATTGTTTCAAACTCTTCAACCGATGTATTAAAAAGCGTTACCTTGCTACCCTCTTGCAACAAGCTAAGCTCCTTTCCCATTGCAACACCCTGCCACACTCCGTTTTCGCATTCTCGCCAACGAAATGCCTGACCGCAGTCAAGAGAAAGGGCTATATCGAAATTATCTGTATTTTCTAAAACCACATTATTTCCGTTAATTTTTACATCCATTTTTATCACCAATATTATCATACATCAATAGAGTTTTTTAGTAAAGATTTTTTGTCAAGGTGTTTTATGAAAAATACGATTTTTCTACTTTTTAAACAGTATTTTCAGTATATTTTTAGCTTATTTTTATTTGTTGATTTTTGCTAACGAACATTTATATTTTTACCTTTTTTTACCTCTCCATTTTGTATAATTCGAAAACTTCTCAACAAATCGTATATAAAACATCAAAACAGAATTTTGTCAAAAAGTTTATATAAAATGTCGAAAACCTATCTGTATAGCCTGTTTTGGGGGTAGTTTGTAAACATTTTGAACACTGTTTTGAACATTTTTCAAGAAAAGTCAATTATACTTTTTGTATACTTTTCAATTTGTCATTTTAGACAACCTCTCATTTTTCGATTTTTCGAAAAAGAAAATTTCACTTTTTATTTGTTAAAAACGCTCTCAACTTGCGCAAATTTTTAACATTCTTTTCTCACGGGTCTTTTTTGTATATTTCCACAAATATGTTGCATTATATTTTCATAAAAACATAGGAGTGATTTTATGATTAAAGGTGTAAATAAGCAGGTTTTAGAAATAAACGAAACGCAGAATGGTTTTTTTGAAAAAGCAATCTTTTTTGTTAAGCCTGAATATTGCGGTATGTCAGAAGGAAAGCTTCGCGAAAGTGCTAAAAAAGAGTTTGATTGTGCCGGCTCTCCACCAAATCAAAAAACCAGACGCAAATTTGACAGAAAAGCCTTGCTTATTTTCGGTTGTTGCTTCCTTTTAGGTCTTGCAGTAGGTTTTTTTGGTTCTTCCTCTTTTTGATTGTATTTATTTATGAAATATGATAAAATTTCTTAAGAAATAAATCAATCAGGAGTATACTATGCGCTACCATCACATATTCTGGGATTTTAACGGAACAATTATCGATGACGTCAACAATGCCTTAGGCTGTGTTAACGATTTACTTGACAGAAAATGCAGACCGCACATCACCCTTAAGGATTATTATAACTATGTGGAAACCCCTATAATCGGTTTTTACAGACATATCCTTCCACCTGAAGAGCTGAATTTTGAAGAAATATCAAGAGATTACCATACAGATTATGCAAAAAGAATTGATGAAACACACCTTGCAGACGGTGCATACGAGCTTATGCACAAATTAAAAGCCGAGGGAATTCATCAATACATAGTTACCGCAAACATAATAGATGAGGCAAAAGCTCTTATTGAAAAGTTTGGTATTGATGACTGCGTAGATGTTATAATCGGTGCCGAGAACACTCTTGCAGAGAGTAAAACAAAACGGGCAATAAAGCTTTTTGATTCTCTCAACATAGACAGGAACGATGCTATTTTCATAGGTGATACTCTTCACGATCTTGAAACTGCCAACGCTTTAGGTATAGACTGTGTGCTTGTTTCTTACGGTCATCAGGGCAGACGCCTTTTAGAGGAGAAAGGCGCGTTCGTGGTTGATTCCATGAATGAAATAGATGCTATTCTTCAAGATAACAGATTTGTAGATTTCCACACTCACTCCACCTGCTCCGACGGAACTCTTACACCAACTCAACTTGTGCATCACGCTTATAGCAGTGGCTTATCTGCATTCGCTCTTACAGACCACGACAGCGTTGACGGTATAAAAGAGGCTTCTGCTGCCGCAGAGGGTCTCAACATTGAATTCATACCAGGTATTGAGTTTTCTGCTGCAGACCAAACTGAAACACATATAATCGGTCTTTTTATTGACCCTGAAAACGAAACGCTTTTAAAAACAATACAAAAGCTTAAAGACAGCAGAAAGCGCAGAATGGAAGATGTTTGTGCAAAGCTGCGTGGTTTAGGGTTTGAAATTACCCACGATGAAGCGCTTGGTGTTGCAGGTGGTAGCTTTGTTGGCAGAGCCCACATAGCAAAGCTTATGGTAGATAAAGGCTACTGTGAAACAGTAAAAGAATGTTTTGATAAATATATTGGTTTGGGTAAACCTGCATATTCCGCAAAAAACGAGCTTACTGCAGAAGAAGCGGTAAGAGCAATAAGAGCATCAGGTGGCCTTGCTTTTTTAGCCCACCTTAACCAAACAAAGTATGATATAAATCAGCTTGAAAAGCTTCTTTTAAAATTACAAGAAGCAGGGCTTAACGGAATAGAGGGTTATTACCCTGAATATACGCCTGAACATATTTCCCAATACAGAGCATTGGCGGAAAGGTTGGGATTAGCTCTTTCAGGCGGTTCAGATTACCATGCAGATATGAAACCACACATAAAAATCGGTGTGGGCAGCGGTACTTTAAAAATCCCTTATTTCATTTACGAAAACCTTAAAAGCTTAAAAAATCGTATGAAATAATTAAATAAGGCAAAAATAACTCCGAGGGAAATTCCTCGGAGTTTTTTTATCAAAGTTGTTTTTAAGGGTGATTTTATGAACACTTCAGTCCGCCTTGAAGCCAAAGCCTTACTTTCAGGACACACCGCTAAATTGTTTTTTATTTCCTTTTTCAGTTTTCTTTTAAGATATGCGACTTTATCCTTGCTAGCTGTATCTGTTGCACTTTACTATAAAAGCGCGCTCTTTTCATTTTTCATAAAACAATACGGCAATGTTACCACTTATAGCGTATCCACCTTTATATTTTTACTTACTGCATTTGGCCTTCTTTTATTTATAAGCGCAATTAAGTCAGGAGAGCGATTTGCTTATCTTATAAGAGCAAATGGCGGAAGCGGTGGCTTCAGATTACTTTTCAAATTTATGCACCCCAAAAACAGCCTTAGATGTTTGGTTTTATATACTAAAATACATCTGTTGCAGGGTATGTGGAACATTTATTTCTTTCTGCCAACCGCTATTTGTGTTTTATGCATTTATTACATTAAAAACATTGTTTTCACTATTGATTTTGCCTTTTTGATTTTATTGGCAGGCGCTACCATAACTTTTTCTGCCGCTGTTGTTATGAGCAAAACAAACAGTCTGCGATATTCTGCCGCTCCTCACTATCTTTTTCTTAACAAAGCCCTTTCATCTGAAGAAGCGATAGAAAAAAGTCTTTACTTTACAGACGGTTTTCTCTTGAATGGTACTGTTTTAGATTTTTCCTTTACAGGCTGGCTTCTCAGCTGCATTTTTATTATTCCCGCTTTCTATGTTGTTCCGTTTATAAAGCTTGCAAAAACAATTTATATAACGGAAGCGTT
>CAJGCL010000033.1 GCA_904501675.1 Clostridiaceae bacterium | reverse complement strand
CTGGTGGTAAGCACATGTGCCTGTTACACGGCGAGGGAGAATCTTTGCTCTGTCGGATGTGTAGCGACGAAGCTTTGCAGCATCCTTATAATCAATTTTTTCAACCTTCTCAACACAGAAAGCGCAAACTTTTTTGCGGCCCTTCTTGTTAGGACGGCGATCAGCTTTATCGTATGCCATAACTATAAATTCCTCCTGTTAAGAATTAGAACGGTAAGTCGTCATCGTCAGCAAGTGCTGCGAAATCATCAACACTACCGTTTGAGAAAGATGGAGCGGCTACATCTGCTCTTGGAGCAGCGCCTGTACCTGATTCGCTCTTTGAACCGCAGAAGCTTACGTTATCTGCAACAATTTCAAATGTTGAGCGCTTAACGCCATCTTTTTCATATGAACCGGTCTGGATTGAGCCTTGAACTGCAATCATAGAACCTTTAGAAAAATATCTTGTAACAAATTCAGCAGTTTGTCTCCAACAAACAACGTTGATGAAATCTGCCTTTCTCTCTTCGCCTGCTTTTACGTAGCCACGGTCAACTGCAACAGAAAAACGTGTAACAGCTACACCGCTGGGTGTCTGGCGAAGCTCAGGGTCAGCTGTAAGTCTGCCCATAATAACTGCGCAATTAAGCATAGATTACACCTCTTATTTCTTAATTACCATTGAACGAAGAACGCCTTCTGTGATACCGGCAACACGCTCGAGCTCTGCAGGGAAACCTGCTTCACAGCTGTGGTTGTAAAGAACATAGTAACCGTCTTCTTCATCGTTAATGAGATATGCAAGTCTGCGCTTACCCCACTCATCAACGCTGTCAACTGTACCGTTCTTTTCCATCATTTTCTGGAACTTTTCTGAAAGAGCCTTAGCTGCTTCCTCACCGTTCTTAACTGAGTAAATGATGATTGTTTCGTAGTTTGACATCGTCTGCACCTCCTTATGGACTCCGTCTCTCATATCTATTTGAGAGCAAGGAAATAATCGCCGCGGACATACCGCGACGATTACGAATTATATCACTTATTACACAATAAGTCAAGAGTTATTTACCATTATTTATCACAAAGTAAAACCGAACTGTTTAAAGAATGAAAGAATCATATCCACAAGGTAGCTGATAAACGAGGAAACTCCCATTTTTGTTAATATGTTGTCTGTTTTTTCACTTACTAATGCATCATAGCCCATAGCATAATCTGCTTCAACATATGGGGCACTCTCATTGAACTCAACACTCTCGCCATTCAATAGCTTAAAGTTGAAGGTTTTTTTCCCTATAGGCGCGGCGGTATTGCCCACAAGCTCATACTTAACCTGCACCTGCACAAGCGCATCACTTATATGGGGCAATTTACCCGTAACATATATTTTTGCCTCTTCACCGGGTTCCAGCGTATTTATGTCATTTGAACGGATTATAAGACTTTCACAGCTTGACTGAACAGACGTGATTTTCACAGGATAGCTGTTGGAAATATTTTTAATGACGATATAGCTATCCCCATCACTCAGGTACCCCTCCGGACTTTCATCAAATGTAGCATAAACCGCATTATTTGGATTGGTTGAAGCTCTGAACTGAGGGTAATCGGGATTTGAATGAACGTTCTCAATTTCATCTGTAAGGAGAAGAGTAAATGCAAGTGTTTTTGTATAGTCATCCTTAAAGGTCATACCGTGGAAAAGCTCATCCACAAACCAAGTGTTTTCAGGAAGGTATGCAGCAGATGCATCCACCTCAAAGGATGGTGATACGTGGTCATGCGCAGGGTTATCGCACTGTGTTTTAACGCCTGTGTAGCCATCAGCAAATCGCTCTCCGTACGGCGCACAAAGAGCACCTGTGGAATCATTTGTGCCGATAATTGCATCGGAGTTTCTCTGAGCACCTGAAACTGAAGGCACGCCCGTACCTGCAATAATACTCACATTAACGCCGTACTCATCACTGCACTTTTGCAGGCTTTCGTGCATATTGGCAGTAATTTCGTGAGCGTAATCGCTCTTTGCAATAATAGCATCATTTTCAACAGGGTCAAGGTGCTTTGCCTTTATTGCCTCATAATCCTCATTAGGAATAAAGTCCCAAATACTGCCAAAATAACCTATAACATTATAAACGTAAGGTACAAGCTCTTTTATAACATCATCAAGGAAGCCAAGCTCCACAGCCTTCACAAGCCACTCATATTCACCCTCGGCAATAAAGCCGTGCTCAAGGTAATAAACGAGAGTATACTCATCAAGGTGGACATTATCACTCATAATATCATATGCGAGCACTGCACCACCAATAGCAGGAACAGTAAGAACCGCATTATTAACGCTCTGCTTATGACCATAGAGTGCAAGGTATGTGGCAGTTATCTGCCCACCGTGAGAAACGGCAATTATATTAACCTTGTCTTTACCTGTGGTGCTCTTTATATCTTCGATCAACTTATCCAAAGCATTTGCTGAATCCACAACGCTCATTCGCCAGTCAGCAGCAAAGCTATAAATATATTCAGGGTCAACGTATTCTGAAATTTCGTGAACAACTTCACTTTCGTTTATATATTCCGTTGGCAATCCGTTTTCAAGAATATATTTCATATTTTGATGCTGTGTTTCAGGGTTAGCAACCACAACATTATACTTACTTGTTCCATCAGGATTAAGCTTCAAATATTCAAGCTCAGCTTCAAGCTCCTCACCCACTACTCGACCAAGGTATTTCGGGTTACCGTTTGCAGTCATAATAAGCCCTTGACCCAGATCAACAATTCTGTTAAGAACCCTACCGATAACGGAATCTATATTAAGACCCCACACCTGAGTTTTTTTCCCGTTTTCATCTGTCATTACAAGCTCTGCACCGCTATAGCCTGCAACCATAATCACGGGAAGGTCAGAAATATCGCCCTGCACCTTTACAGCACCGACAGACACAGAAAATGCACTTAAAGCTATTAAAGCACTAAGAAAAATTGATAATGTTTTTTTGAACATACCATTCATCTCCTTTGAAATTAATATAACACATTTATTTCACTTTTTCAATTTAATACAAAAATAATCTTTATATACATATTATATTTCAGCATTTTTATTATTGAAAAGATTTTTTTGCGGTGATACAATTAGGTCAAATAACGATAAGGAGGAATTTTATGAAGCTTGTTACAATAATTCTCAACAAAACTGAATGCCTCGATGAATTACTTGAGAAATTCACCGAAAACAAAATTTCGGGTGCAACTATTATCGACAGTAAGGGTATGGTGCAGGAGCTCATTGAGCACGACCACGAGGATATGTTTTTCCTTATGTCCTTCAGAAGCCTTTTAGCACCATCACACCACGAAAACAAAACAATTATTATGGTTGCAAAGGACGAGGATGTTGAAAGAATATCAAAAATAGTAAATAAGGTTACAGGCGGTCTCAACAAGCCTGATACCGGTATACTTTTCACCCTTCCTATTGATTATTTGGAGGGAATTTCACTGTAATGTTAAACATTTCGTTAAATACATTTATCAACCTTGCCATTATGATTTTTACAGGCATGGCATTGGGCAGACTTGTAAAGCTTATTAAGTTACCTAATGTTACAGGTTATCTTCTCGCAGGTCTTCTTTTAGGACCAAGCGTTTTAGGTATACTAAACGAAGAATTCCTTGCCTCTGCTTCTATCATTTCAGAAATGGCTTTAGGCTTCATTGCGTTTTCAATTGGTAACGAGTTCAAAATCACCTATTTTAAGCGTGTTGGCGCAACGCCTATAGTTATTGCAACACTTGAATCCTTGTTTGCAGTTGTATTTGTTGCAGGCGCTCTGATTTTAGCAGGCTTTGGAGCTTCATTCTCTCTCGTATTAGGTTCAATTGCCGCTGCTACCGCCCCTGCCGCAACTATTATGGTTATAAAGCAGTACAAGGCCCGCGGTCCTGTTACAGAAACTCTTCTTTCGGTTGTTGCAATAGATGATGCTACTGCCCTTATAATGTTCTCTATCGCTGTTGCTATAGCTACCGCCCTTTCAGGTGGTAATGTAAGCGCTTCTCAACTTATTTTAAAGCCTGCAATCGAAATTGGCGGTGCACTTATTGCCGGTGCAGTTTTAGGATTAATATTCCTGTTACCCCTTAAAACCTTCAAAAAAGATGGTAACAGACTTTCTCTCACCGTCGCTTTCATATTCATGGGCTTAGGTCTTTCTAAGCTTTGTGGTTTCTCTTCCCTTCTTTTATGTATGGCAATGGGAGCAATTATTGCAAACCTCACTCCTGATGTTAACCACCTTATGAAGCTTTCTGACAAAATCACACCACCTATATTTATGCTATTCTTCGTAGCATCAGGTGCAGAATTAAAGCTTTCCGTTTTACCAGCAGTTGGACTTTGCGGTGTAATTTACATTGTTGTAAGAGTTATCGGTAAAATGTTTGGTGCATCTCTTGGTGCAACCATATGCAAAGCTGATAAAAACATACGCAAGTATTTAGGCCCTGCCCTTGTACCACAGGCAGGTGTGGCTATAGGACTTTCCCTTACTGCTTCCGCAGTTGTGCCGCAGTACGCAACAGAAATAAGAACAGTTATTTTGTGCGGTACACTTATTTACGAGCTTGTAGGCCCTGCAATTGCAAAAGCATCACTTAAAAAAGCAGGAGAAATTAAAAAAGGCGCATAACAAAAAGGCACGAAGCATTCGATAAAATGCTCCGCGCCTTTAATTTTATAACATTTCTTTTCTCAACTCTTCAGGAGTTTTGCTTGAAAGGTATGCCGGTGGAATATCAAATACTGTTTTACAACCGCTCATACCCTCTTTTGCCATTTTATATGCGGCACGAGCATATGCAGTAATAACGCAAGATGTAAATTCAGGATTTGAATCAAGCTTAAGACTATACTCTATAACATGGTTATGTTCAAGGTTTTTACCTGTTTTACCTGTACGGATAACAAATCCGCCATGAGGAATACCCTTATGGTCGCGGTCAAGCTCTTCCTGTGAAATAAAGTGAACTGTTGTATCGTAATCAGCAAAATAGTTTGGCATTGTAACTATTTCGTTTTCAATTCTTTTAAGGTCTGCGCCATCTTCAGCAACAACGAAGCATTCTCTTGTGTGCTTCTCTCTTGTTGTAAGCTGAGGCTGAGAACCGCTCCTTACAGCTTCAAGAGCTTCAGCAACAGGAATTGTATACTGTCTTGCATCAATAACTCCCGCAACTCTTCTTATAGCATCTGAATGGCCCTGACTCACGCCTTTACCCCAGAAGGTGTAATCCGCACCATCTGTAAGGATACAGCTACCATAAAGCCTGTTAAGAGAGAACATGCCTGGGTCCCAGCCAACTGAAATAATTCCGATATTTCCGCCTTCCTTGGCAGCTTTATCAACATTTTCAAAATGAGCAGGAATAGTTTTATGAGTATCAAAGCTATCCACAACATTGAAATGCTTTGCCATAGCAGGTGTCTGCTCAGGTAAATCTGTTGCAGAGCCGCCACACATAATAAGAACATCTATTTCATCTCTGTGGTTAAGAATGTCGTCGGTTTTATAAACTGATGCGCCTGAAATAGTTGAAACAGTAGATGGATCGCGTCTTGTAAATACGCATGAAACAACCATATCATTATTCTGCGCTACTGCGCACTCCACGCCTTTTGCAATATTACCATAGCCGTAAAGACCTATTTTAATCATAGATACCACTCCGTTTATCGTAAAAGATATGAAAAATACCTTTTAATTTTATAACTATAGTTTTTTATAGTCAACCACTTTTATTAAATATTTTATTAAAAATTTTTACAACCGTTTGATGCAATCACATCAAACGGTTGTATTTTTAATCATATCACTCAAACGCGCTCTTGAGTTTTTTATCATATAAAGTCCTTCATCTGCAGCGGCAATAAAATCTCTGACATCGTTAAACTCTGGACTGTATCGCTTGTAACCAACGCTGAAATGAAGTTCATATTCCTTACCAGCACTTTGAGTGTTTTCTAATAATCTTCGGTTAATGGCTTCAATAAACTCCTTTGGCATAAAATCCTTACTTGTTTCACATACGATAACAAATTCATCTCCGCCGTAACGACAGGCAAAATGGTTTGTATGCTCTACTGTTTGGCGTATAGTATTTGCCGCAATAACAATTGCTTCATCACCTTCAACATGACCATACTTATCATTTATCTGCTTAAAATAATCAAGATCCATAATAAAAACATACAGCTCCTTGTTTTCAGGCTTTGATTTCATTTTAGAATCAAGAAAATCTTCCATTTGTTTTTTGTTATTAAGCTGTGTCATAGGGTCTATGGAAATAAGAAGCTCACGGGAATTTATATAAACGTGAAGCACTGCAAAGGCTAAGCCTGCACTAAGCATTGGTGAACCCACAAAAAGCACCTGTAACACTCCTGCCGCAAGCGGAAATATAACAAAAGAAGCTAACGACAACAACTGTTTTTTTCTCAAGTAATTTTCTTTTTTAAAAGCCTTTATGAGTGCTTTTACAGTGGTATGTGCTATATACCAAAAACAAACTATAAGCAAAACAGGATAAAACTCACCTCTGTGATACTGTTCATCAACAGAGTCAATATAAAATACCCAATGATTTGCATTTGAACCTACTACGGCACTGACTAAAACAAATAAAGGAATCAAACTGAGAATAAGGCTTTTTTTACTTTGAACAAGCCTTGATTTCTGCTCACTTTCGCAAAACAGGAACCACAGATACGCCACAACTCCCGTAAAAATATGGTAAACACTATTAACCACAAACGAAAGGGCAGGATATTTACCCCAACCAATATAGAATTCAAAAATTCCCCAAACTATATCACTGCAAAGAAGAATAACAGAGGCGATTATGAACCATCCGAGCATAACCTGCCCCATACGCTTATCTACACCCTTACAAATTTTACCGAATATCATTAAAAGTTCAGCAATGCAAAAAGCATTGAACGCTATATAAAGCAATCCTTCCATACGTCCCCTCCTTCATCCGAAAACACTTCTTCAACATTTATTTAATACAATTTTATAACTATTACATAATTTCGTCAAGGGATTTGGGATATTTTTGTGAAATTTTCGGGAATTTTCCGAAACTTTTACAAAAAAATAGCAACCGAAGATTATTTCTTCGGTTGCTGTATTTATTTGATTTCCATTTTCCAACGGATAATCTTAATTATCAACTGTACGTTCCAAAAGCACAACAGTTTCAACATGATTAGTATAAGGAAACATATCAACAGGTTGGATTTTCTTTACCTTGTATCCATTCTTAATGAGGTAAAACAAATCTCTCTGCTGAGTTTCAGGATTACATGAAATATATACAATTTTTTCAGGAGAAAGTGCCACAGCACTTGAAAGAAACTTCTTATCGCTACCTGCTCTTGGTGGGTCCATAAAGAGAACATCACATTTTTCGCCGTTTTCTTTCATCCCCAACATAAACTCACCTGCATCTGCGCAGAAAAACCTTATATTTTCTATATCGTTTATTTTTGCATTTACTTTAGCATCTCTTACAGCATCGGAATTAAGCTCGCAGCCTATTACCTCGCCTGCACCCTTAGATGCCACAATGCCTATGGTACCTATACCGCAATAAGCATCTATAACTCTTTCTTTACATGAAAGATTTGCAAACTCTACTGCTTTACTGTAAAGAACCTCGGTCTGGATAGGATTAATCTGATAGAAGGATTTTGGTGAAATTCTGAAGCGACAACCACAAAGCACATCTTCAATATACCCTTTACCGAAAAGCACTGTTTCTTTATCGCCAAGCACCATACTTGTAAATTTATTGTTGATATTCTGAACAATTGTTGTAATTTCAGGATGAAGCCTTAAAAGCTCTTTCACGAAATCATTTTTAGAGGGAAAAACGCTTGTACCTGTAACAAGCACAACCATTATTTCGTTTGTCTGAAAGCCTCTTTTTACAAGCACATGACGAAGAAAACCTCTTGAATTTTTCTCGTCATACACGGTTAATTTAAAGCTTTTTATCAGCTTACGGATAGTTAAAATTATCTCGTCTGCCTTTTTATCTTCAATAAGGCAGGAATCTGTTTTAACAATATTATGGGTACTTGACTGATACACACCTGAAATTATTTCTCCGCCCCTTGTTCTGCCGAAAGCCGCCTGAACCTTGTTACGGTAGTGGAAGGGCTCATTCATACCGATTATTGGAGAAACGCGGTGAAATGAACCAAGAAGCTTAACTACTTTGGCCTGTTTATATTTCAGTTGTTCCTCGTAACTAAGGTTCATAAGCTGGCAACCGCCACACTTACGTGATACGGGACAAAGCCTTGCATTTTCTTTTGATAGTTTATTTTGAGGCATTTTCTTTTTCCTTTTTTGCTAAATCGTTGGTATTCATACTATCCTTATATACCACAAAACGACAGAATAAAAATTCTGTTATCATATTGGTCATCATTGTGCACACAAGAACGATATACTCTGCAAATTCCCAGCTTGTGTGGCTCATAACTGTTTCACCAATAATGGTTGAAATTGGAGTAAACACACAATAAAAACCGAATATTTTAAGCATCGCTACCGGTACATTTGTTGCAGATTTAAAGGTGAATTTCCTATTGAATGTAAAATTCCACAAAACAGAAAGTGTAAGCGCAATAAGGTAACAAACTCCATATTCTGCGCTTAAAATATTCATAATTTTCTCATTTTCAATATGAATATTAGGAAGCACAAGCTCATTGAGGATAGTAAAAGAAACCACCTGAATGATACCTGCAGACGCAGAGAAAAGCGCAAATTTAATTGCCTGTAGAGCATTATCTTTTTTATTCATTTCTACCATATTAACACCTCTTGTTTATTGGTAAAATTATATTATCATACTTCAATAGAAAAAGCAAACAGCAGATAGCTAATTGCTATCTGCTGTACGCTAACTTTATTTACTTAAATTGATTTTATCGGTTTGCATCTGTGTAGTTTTATCAAATGCGCAGATGCTACCACCATCAGAATATTGATTGAATCCCATAATAACATTACCCGTATATGTTACTCTTGAAAATTCAGGTGATGACTCTATATCTGTAGAGGTGCACATATAATTACCATCTGACAAGAGTTTCTTGTTTTGTGTATCAACCTTCACCGCAAGAATACCTGCGGTATTCGTTTTAGAAAGTGCCTCTCCATTGGTAGAAGCCCATATTCTATCCTGCTTGCTGTATGGAATATACATAACATTTTCATTTTCATTCCAACAAAGAGCCTTGTGGGAATAAAATGCTTCAGAATAAATATATGTCCATCGATTTTGGGCATTTATTCCGCTATATTCAATCTTATCTGCTTCAACCGGATTTTCAGGGTCGGATACATCGAAGAGGGATACCTTCATACCATTACCCTGTCCATCGTTTGTTCCGTCAACACCGACGCCTAAAAGAAGATTATCTCCTACGGGATGAAGATATGTTGAGAAGCCCGGTATTTTAAGCTCGCCCTTAATTTCAGGTTTTTCTGGGTTTGAAAGGTCAATTACAAACAACGGGTCTGTCTGCTCAAAGGTTACAACGTACCCCGTATCACCCGTAAATCTTACAGATTTTATTGTTTCTCCCTTAGCTATACCTGTAATTTCACCAACAACCTTAAGGCTATCGTCAAGCACATAAAGCTGGTTAGAAAGTGAAGCACCCCAACTACCTGTTGTGGTAGCAATTCTCAGGTAACCATTATACTCGTCTATACTGAACTGATTAAGTGTATGGCCCTTAACCGAACCGCAACCAACATAATTGATATTACCGTTTCTTATATCGAATTTATAAATACTGGTAGTTGCTTCAGTTACCCCAAAAATCTCTGCAGCTGCTTTAGTATCTTTATAAACTGTACTTGTAGCATAAAGAGTTTCGGTTGTGCAGTAAACATTACTGCCTGCTCCCAAAGTTGACTGTGTTTTAAGAGTTGCTTCGTCCTCAATATTAACATTTGAAGCAACAAGGTAGCTTGTGTCATTTATGTTTTCACCAATAACTATACAGTCGCAAGGAATTCTCTCCATTGCAGCATTACCTGAAGAATAACGAGGAACACAATTATTGATAACGGTTTCCTTATCGTCATGCAAATCAACATAGTAATTCGAAAGGAAAACAAGCTGATTATCTACAAGACGGGAAGAAATATAGCTACCATCCTGATAAACACGCCACATCTCCTTGGCATTTGCTCTGTCAGAGATGTCAAAGCAAACTGCCATTGTAACGCTTTTGCTGTAGCCGTAATAATAGTACTTTTTAAAATTATCTGCATTATTCACATCATCGCGTATGCTACATTCCACAAGTGCTACAAGTCTGTTACCTTTAACATACATCTCACAAACTACCATATGGTATACTTTCTTGTCTTTTTCAGGTGTAATATTAATTTTCCCAACCTTCTGAAGCTTGCCGTCTGCAGTCGGTTCAATTACGGAAATCGAGCAATCATATTTCAAAACAGGCTCTTCTGTCGGCACATTTTCTACTTCAACAGGATTCCCGTTTTCATCTGTAGTTTTAACTATTCCTGCGACACTATATAAAGCATCGTAGTATGGTCCCCAATCCGCGTTATCAGGATTCACAGCGTAAATATATTTTCCGTCATTTTTTATAATATCGGCTTCGCTTACTCCTTTTACCTGATCGTTGGTTTTTCCGTGGTCTGCACCCTCAGTTCTCTGTGCGGTGTTTTGAACGTTAACGCTTGTACCCGGTTTTGCAGAGGTGTTCATATTGGCTTCACTATCTTCAATAAACGCTTCATTTTTAGTGCCGAAATTTAGAACGTCGTCAACCACACCATAAAGCTTATATTTTGCCTGATAGCTTTCATATTTATCCGCATAATCCGAGAATTTTTCCTCTATAACGCTATAATCCTGTGGTACATTGTTCTCAACAGGTGGGGTTGCATCATTAAGTGGTGGGGCCTTATCCTTCTCCCAAGGCTTTGCAATCATAAGAGATGTAAAGACAATAGCAAAGGATGCCGCAGCAGCAACAAAGGAATAAATTTTTCTCTTTCTGCTTCTTGCAGAAGGCTTCTTTTCTTCAGGCTTCCACATTGCTTCATTATTAAGAGCAGCCGCAATATTTTCCGCCTTAAGGCTTTCAGGTAATTCAATGTTTTCTATTTTTTCAAGTTTTTTATTTAAATCTAAAAGTTCTTCATTTGTAAAAACTTCTTTTTCTGAATTTTTATCCATTTCTCTGCTCCTTTCAAGATAATATGATTTTCAATTTTTCAAGAGCACGTTTTTGCCTTGAACGCACCGTAGCAGGCTCCATATTGAAAATCTCTGCTAGTTCGTAACTTTTAAAACCGCCGATAACAGAGAGCAATATAATTTGTGCATCGGGCGGAGTAAGGCTTGAAAGAGCTTCCTTCAATTCCGTGCTATTGAAGCTTTCCTCATACTCTCCGTCTATAAGGAATGTATATTCCTCAATAGGTAGAGTATCAGGAGCTTTATTCTTTTTCATAAGCTCCGTTTTGCATCTGTTTGAAAGAATTTTAAAAAGCCACACTTTAAAAAGATTTACATCTTTAAGAGTATGTATGTTGCGCCATGCAGAAAATACCGCTTCCTGTACTGCATCCTCAGCATCTTCGGTATTACCCATCATATAAACAGCATAGCGGTATAAATCCATAGCGTAAACGGAATAAAGCTGTGAAAAAGCCTGAGTATCGCCATTTTTTGAACGTTCAATTAAAAATATATTCTGGTCTTCCACGCCCACACCTCCTTGCAAGGTTTTGCTCTCGTATATAAAGAGTGGTAACTTTTTCGTTTTGTTGCAAAATTCTGAAAATTTTTTGTTTTTTTGGTTTTATCCTATCAATTTTCTTTTCATTTGTAAACAAAAAATAAATATTGTCAGAAACTTTATAATTCATTTGCAAACTGTAAAAGAGTATGGTAAAATACTATCTGTATATTTATATTCAATCAAACGAAAGGTTCGATTTTTAAAATGTCTTTATTCAAAAAGCTTTTTGGTGATTATTCAACTAAAGAGATTAAGCGCATCAATGGCACTAAGGATAAGGTGCTTGCTCTTGAGAATGAATATTCATCACTTACAGATGAACAGCTTCAGGCTAAAACACCTGAGTTCAAGGAGCGTCTTGCAAACGGCGAAACTCTTGACGATATTTTACCTGAGGCATTTGCTGCTTGTCGCGAGGCTGCATGGCGTGTTCTCGGCATGAAGCACTACCCTGTTCAGATTTTAGGCGGTATTATTCTTCATCAGGGAAGAATCGCGGAAATGAAAACAGGTGAAGGTAAAACTCTCGTTGCTACTCTCCCTGCATACCTTAACGCACTTTCAGGTAAAGGTGTTCATATTGTTACAGTTAACGACTACCTTGCAAAACGAGACTCTGAATGGATGGGTAAAATCTATCGCTTTATGGGTCTTAAGGTTGGTCTTATTATCCACGAAAAGAATAACGAAGAAAGAAAAGAAGCATATAATGCCGACATTACTTTCGGTACAAACAACGAAATGGGCTTCGACTATCTTCGTGATAATATGGTTATGTATGCATCTCAACGTGTACAGAGAGGTCATAATTTTGCAATCGTTGACGAGGTTGACTCTATCCTTATAGACGAAGCGCGTACACCGCTTATTATTTCAGGTATTGGTGAAGCATCTACAGACCTTTACCGTATGACAAACGACTTTGTTCGTCGTCTTAAAATGGTTAAGGTTAAAGAGCTTGACTCAAAAATAGACGCCGAGGATATTGTTAAAGAAGAAGGCGGCGACTACCTTGTTGACGAAAAGGCAAAAACCGCTACTCTTACAAAATCAGGTATTGCAAAGGCTGAAGTTGCATTCAATATTGAAAACCTTATGGATGCTGAAAACCTCACTCTTCAGCACCATATCAACCAGGCTCTTAAGGCTCACGGTACAATGACAAGAGATATTGACTATGTTGTTAAAGATGGTCAGGTGCTTATTGTTGACGAATTTACAGGCCGTATTATGCTTGGCAGACGCTACAGCGAAGGTCTTCATCAGGCAATTGAAGCAAAAGAAGGCGTAAAGGTTGAGCACGAAAGCAAAACTCTTGCTACAATCACGTTCCAGAACTATTTCCGTCTTTACAAAAAGCTTTCAGGTATGACAGGTACTGCTATGACCGAAAGCGCAGAGTTCCAGGAAATCTACAGCCTTGACGTTGTTGAAATACCAACAAACAAGCCTCTTGCCCGTAAGGATAATAATGATGTTCTTTACAAAACAGAGGAAGCAAAATTCAACGCGATTGTTGATATTATTACAGAATGCCACGAAAAAGGTCAGCCTGTTCTTGTTGGTACGGTTAATATTGAAAAGAGCGAAAAGCTCTCAAAATTCTTAAAGAAAAAAGGCATTAAGCACGAAGTGCTCAATGCTAAATTCCATGAAAAAGAAGCAGAAATTGTTGCTCAGGCAGGTAAATTCGGTGCAGTTACAATTGCTACAAACATGGCAGGCCGTGGTACTGATATTATCTTAGGCGGTAACCCTGAATTTATGGCAAAAACTCAGATGAAGAAAATGGACTTCGACGATGAGCTTATTGCCGAGGCTACAGGCTTTGCTGAAACAGATAATGAAGATATTATAAATGCTCGCAACACCTTCCGTGAGCTTGAAGCTGAGTTCAAAAAGCAGACAAGTGCAGAGGCTGAGAAGGTACGTGAAGCAGGCGGTCTTTATATTATCGGCACAGAGCGCCACGAATCAAGGCGAATTGATAACCAGCTCCGTGGTCGTGCAGGCCGTCAGGGCGACCCAGGTGAAAGCCGTTTCTTCCTCTCCGCAGAGGATGACCTTCTCCGTCTTTTCGCAGGCGACCGCTTCTATATGACTCTTGACGCCTTCAAGAGCGTTGGCGATATGCCTATTGAAGCAAAAATCTTCTCATCATCTATTGAAAGTGCACAGAGAAAGGTTGAAGGCAATAACTTTGCTATTCGCCGTAATGTTCTTAAATACGACGACGTTATGAACAAACAGCGTGAGGTTATTTACGGTCAGCGTAATCAGGTGCTTGATGGTGAAGATATAAGTGCACTCATTCAGAAAATGATTGTAGATACAATTTCTGAATCTGTTGACTTCTACTGCCCTGAAAAGGTTTCAGAAGACGAATGGAACAGAACAGGCCTTCTTGCAAAATATGCTTGGCTCGTTAGCGAGGATGATATTAAGCACCTTCATAAAACTGAAGATATTGCCGAAATTCTTCTCAACAAGGCCCAGGAAATTTACGACAGCCGTAAGGAAGAATATGGCGAAGACGCTGTCAAAGAAATTGAGCGCGTAGGTCTTCTCAGAAACGTTGACATCCGTTGGATGGAACATATCGATGCTATGGACCAGCTCAAGCGCAGTATGAACCTTATGGGCTATGGCCAGAAGGACCCTGTTATTGTGTTCCGTGACCAAGGTCTTGATATGTTCGAGGAAATGACAAACGGCATCCGCGAAGGTACTGTAGACTTCGTTCTTCAGGCAAGAATCCGCAAGGAAGAGCCTGTTGAAAGAAAAGCAACAGTTAAGATTACTTCCACCTCAGGCTCCGATGACGGTACACTTAAAAAAGAGCCTAAAAAGGCAGATAAAAAGCCAGGTAGAAACGACCCTTGCCCATGCGGCAGCGGTAAGAAATACAAAAAGTGCTGTGGAATGAATGATTAATAAAAAGAAGCAAGTTCTTATTGAACTTGCTTCTTTTTTATATTGTTTTATTTCTTAGGTTTCGATGACGGTTTTCGTAAAAATTTAAAAATTCCTACAACCAACAGAACAACTATAACTATTAAAACAGTTGCACAACCCATTTTATCAAGAACACTAGGAAATTCAGTTTCATTGATAATTATAGAATCAAAGGTTTCGTCAAGAGCATCTATGTTTTTATCATCGTATGGCGTATAAACAAAAGTATATTTGTTAATTGCACCACCAAATTCATAAACCTTCTGCAAATGAGATTTTTCTTCTCCGTTCATAATAGCAGATGTTTTATAAACAGTAACTGTAGCACTCATTCCATTTGGATGTTTTATTTTCTTTACTGAAACAAGCTCCATTTTGCCTTCTTCACCAATAATCTGGAAGGCATTTGAAGCTTCGCTTGCCATAAACTCTGCCGCTTCCTTCAGTTTCTTTTCATTAAGGTCATCAACACAGTATTTAAGCTCTGTATTATCTTCATAGCTTATAATAAAAGTAGAGTTATCGTCTGATATAAATTTGTCATCCTCAACCTGTTTGAATTTTTCAGGAATTTCAACAGTGTATAAACCCTCATATTCATAAAGATAGGCAAAGGCAGATACATTCAAAAGGACTGCAAAGCACATAAAAAAAACTATGCTTAAAATCTTTTTCATACCGACTCCCCCTTTTCAAAAATACTGCACCAAGAGAACTTCTCCTGATGCAGCTTTAGCTTCATTAATCCTGGTCGTTATCTGCATCTTCGTCTTCAACAGGGGTAATTTCTACCTTGATTTTTTCAATTCGCCTGTCTTCAACGCTTAAAACAGTAAACTTAACATTTTCAAAAACAACTTCATTCATTTCCCCGTCTTTTGGAATACACTGAAGCTCATCCATAATAAAACCTGCAAGCGTTTCATAACCACCTTCAGGAAGAGCCTTGCCTATAAGCTCATCAATCTCTTCAATATCTATAGTTCCGTCAACGGTAAATGTGTTATCGTCTATCTTTGAAATTTCGTCGTCCTCATGGTCATACTCGTCCTGAATATTACCCATAATAGCTTCAACAATATCTTCAAGCGTAACAATACCTGCTGTACCGCCATACTCATCAACTACAACGGCCATCTGTATTTTCTTTGCGCTCATTTCCTTAAAAAGTTCTCCGCAAGCCTTTGTTTCGGGGATAAAATATGCTTCACGCATAATGTTTTTAAGAGTACCCTTTGCCTTAACCTCTTTACCAACGTATTTAAGAAGGTCTTTAACATAAACGATACCTATAATGTTATCAATATCCTCATCGTAAAGAGGGATTCTTGACCTGCCGTGTTCTATTGCAAGAGCAACAAAATCTTCAAGCGTTATATCATTAATATCAGCAGCTATCACATCTGTACGGTGGGTCATAATATCGCCTGCGTCAGTGTCATCAAACTCAAAAATGTTGTTAATCATTTCTTTCTGAGCATCTTCAATAACACCTTTTTCACCACCAACGTCAACCATCATACGAATTTCTTCTTCGGTAACGGTTTCTTCATCTGCGTTAGGGTCAAAACCAAAAAGGCGCACAACGCCATTTGTTGAAAGAGAAAGAATTTTCACAAACGGTGCAGTGATTTTAGAAATCACCAGCAAAGGCTTTACGACTGCAAAAGCAATTTTTTCAGAAGCCTGCATACCGATTCTCTTAGGAGCAAGCTCACCTAAAACAAGAGAAAAATATGAAGTTATAAGCGTAATTACAACAACAGAAACACCTGAAATCAAGCTCTCAGGCACGCCCGGAAGGGCACCTGAAATTGCACCTGTAAGAATAGCTGCAAATGAGGTTGATGCAGAAGCAGATGACAAGAAACCTGCTAAGGTTACGCCTATCTGAATAGTTGAAAGAAAACGTGTTGAATTGCTTGTAAGCTTTAAAACCATTTTAGCTTTTTTATGGCCATCCTCTGCCATGCGCTCAATCTTAGCATCGTTAAGAGAAATTATAGCAATTTCGCTCATTGCAAAGAATGCATTAATAAAAATAAGCACTAACAGAAGTAAGATTTTAAAAAACAAGCCGTCTGTTGCAGAAGCACTTTCTGCAAGATTTAAAAATTGGGCCAAAATAAAATTAGGTCCGGGTTCATCCATAATAGGATAAGCTCCTTTCAAAAAAGAAATATTTGTGGAAATTCTACACCACATTATCATATATTATCTCAAATTTTTAATGTTTTGTCAATAGTTGCCACTTTACTGACGTGATTTACAGATTGCGCTCCTTAAAGTACTATATTCCCCAAAAATATCCATAATAATTGGTAAAAAATCGTGAAATTTTTAACTTTTTCTTGTTTACAAGAGGATAAATAAGTGGTAATATAATTGTTGGTGTTTTAATAATACTTATAATTAACATTTTTATAGGAGGCAAAAACTATGGCTAGAAAAATGAAAACCATGGACGGTAACAATGCCGCTGCTTATGTGTCATATGCTTTCACAGAAGTTGCAGGTATTTACCCAATCACACCTTCAAGCCCAATGGCAGACTATGTTGACCAGTGGTCAGCACAGGGCCAGAAAAACATCTTCGGCACAACCGTAAAGGTTTCTGAGATGCAGTCTGAGGCAGGTGCAGCAGGTACTGTTCACGGTTCACTTGCAGCCGGTGCGCTTACAACAACCTACACAGCTTCACAGGGTCTTCTTCTTATGATCCCTAACATGTACAAAAT
>CAJGCL010000032.1 GCA_904501675.1 Clostridiaceae bacterium | reverse complement strand
GTAAGCGGAGATTATTATAACGAAATTAAAAAATATGAAGAAAAGGTATTGGTGAACAGAAAATGAAAGACATTTTAACAGCTCCATTTGTGGAGGATATGAAAAGAGCAACCGCTAATATGTATCGTCAGACTTGGGACGAAAGAAACGGCGGTAACATCAGCTTTATGCTTGAAGAAGAAATTGTAGCAGAATATCTTGACCTTAACAACGTTATCCGCACAATTCCTACAGGCTTTGACGCAACAGGCCTTATCGGCAAAATCTTTATTGTAACAGGTACAGGCAAATACTTCAAAAACGTTGAGGTTGACCCTGAAACAAACCTCGGTATTATCCGTATTGCGAAAGACGGCACAACTGCAGAGCTTCTCTGGGGTTGGAAGGATGGCGGCAAGTTCACATCCGAGCTTCCTGCTCACCTTATGAGCCATATGGCAAGACTCAAAGTTAACCCAAACAACAGAGTTATAATGCACTCACATCCTACATATACTCTTGCTATGAACCACATTCACGAGCTTGATGAAAAGAAGCTTACTCACACTCTTTGGGAAATGTGCACAGAGTGTATGGTTGTTTTCCCTGATGGTATCGGTGTTCTTCCTTGGATGGTATGCGGTACAAACGAAATCGGTATTGCAACTGCAAAGAAGATGGAAGAGTATCGTCTTGTAGTTTGGGGGCTCCACGGTATTTATGGCTGTGGCGACGATATGGACGAAGCTTTCGGTCTTATTGAAACAGTTGAAAAAGCTGCTATGCTCTACATGCTTGCAACTGCAAGTGGCAAGAGAATCAACACAATTACAGACCCTCAGCTCTGGGAAATTGTTGAAGCATTCAAGCTTCAGGATAAGGTAAGAAAGGACTTCCTTGACCTTTAATATCTTTTGGGAGATGTAATATTGGCACGAACTCGTTTAAGAGACAGAGAGCTGCCGTCATACACAAAAGGTGAAGAAATTTTTAATATGGTAACCCACATTGTTGGTGGTGCGCTCGGTATTACTGCAACTGTTCTGTGCGTTGTTTTCGCTGCTATCCACCACAATGTTTACGGTGTTGTAAGTGGCGCCATATTTGGTGCAATGATGATTGTGCTTTACACAATGTCAAGCATCTATCACGGACTAAGACCAAACATGGCAAAAAAAGTCTTTCAGATTTTTGACCACTGCTCCATATTCCTGCTTATTGCAGGCACATATACACCCTTTGCTTTATGCGTTTTAAGGCAACATAGTCAGGCTTTAGGCTGGTCCATCTTCGGTATAATATGGGGATTGGCCGTTTTAGGCATAATCCTTAAATCCATAGATATAAAAATGTTTGAGGTTATTTCCTTTATTCTTTATATCGGTATGGGTTGGTGCATTGTTTTTACCGCTAAAATAGTTTACGGCATAATCGGTAGCACAGGCTTCGGTTTATTGCTTGCAGGCGGTATAGCCTACACTGTAGGCGCTGTAATGTATTGCTTCACAAGTAAACTCAGATATATACATTCTATATTCCATATATTTGTAGTTATAGGAAGTCTGCTTCATTTTTTGTGTATCTTGCTTTTTATAATGTAAAAAAATTACCGCTCAGATTCAACTGATGAATCTGAGCGGTGTTTCTATTAATATAACAATTATTTAACTGCTTTTCTTTCTGCAATTTCAGCAACCATTTCTGCCTGTCTTTTTTCTGTAATCTTATAGAACATAACAGGAATTGCGCAAGCAAACATACTGAGAACACCTGAAAGAACGAGCATGTTCCAGAGTCTCTGTGCACCCTCTGCGGAAATGAAGCCTGTTTCAGCGTCGATACCTGCTGCAGAGAATGAGATAACGCCGATAAATGCACCAACTGCCATACCAATTTTGTTGATAAGAGTCTGCATAGCAAAGCAGATACCTTCACCACGCTCGCCTGTTTTCCACTCAAGGTAATCAACAGTATCACCAATCATAGCGTATGTGATAATGTTGTTAACACCCTGTGGGATACCAAGAAGAACAAGACCGATTGCGGCAATAACAAGCTTCCAAGGAGCATCGTAACCAACGAAGTACATAATAGCCATTACAACGCCACCGAAGAGGTGAACTGCAACGTATGCCCATTTCTTTGTGAATTTCTTTGACATCCAAGGAACGAGGACAGATGCAACAAGACCACCAGGAACAACGAGGAGTGTAATAAGGCTGTACATACCTTCGTTCTGAAGAACATACTTTGCAAAGTAAAGGCCACCTGTGTAGGAATAAACCATTCTTGCGCCACCGAGAATACCTGAAATAACAATAAGTAAAAGCTGATCGTTCTTGAAAAGGAGCTTAAGATTGTGGCCAAAGCTTGGTGGGTTATCATCTGCTGTAAAGCGCTCTTTAGTGTGCTTGAAGCCGTAGAAGAACATTGGAACTGCTGCAACAACAAGAACTACTGCTGCAATAAAGTATATCCACTTAAGCATTTCAGCGTTAGCGCTTTCCTGACCAACAATAACTGTACCGATAAAGGTCTTTGCTGCTTCAGCATCAACGCCTTTATCCGCCATAATCTGGGCAATATCAGCATCTGTGTATTTAAACTTTGCTGTGAGGTTACCTGTGATAATAGGAACAAAAACAGTAACAATACCTGCACCTAATGTACAAAGAAGACGAGTAACTGTAAGAAGGTTACCACGAACAACAGTATCGTTTGTCATACATGTTGAAAGACCCCAATAAGGAACGTCTGCAACTGTGTATGCAACTGACCATAAAACATAAATTATACCAATGATAATGAATGTTGATGGTGCTTTTTCCTGGAAAACAGGAAGGAAGCAAGCAATTGTCATAATCGCAATAGGGAATGCCATCCACTTAAGGTAAGGTCTGCATTTACCCCATTTTGTACGGGTTTTGTCAACAATTGAGCCCATAATAGGGTCGTTGAAAGCGTCAAAAATACGGGTACCAAGCATAAGCCATGCAACTGCCATTGTACCGGTTATTGAACCAATTGTAACGCCGTCAGCACCAAAAAGAAGTGCGTCTGTAAGGAAAATTGTAAGGTATGAGCCGATAATTGTACAGATAAAGTTCTGACCAAAACCTGCTACACCGTAGGCTAATGCCTCTTTAGGCTGTAAGCCATCGCCGCCTGGTGTTGTACCATACAGCTTGTGAAGAATGCCTTCAATTTTTGTATTCATTACTTTCTATCTCCTTTATCAAGTAACTTTAAGCCGTCTTAAAATCACTAAAAAATACTTATATAGCCTCAACGGTTTTCATAACGATTTTTTCTGCAGGAACAGACATTTCGCCACCAAAGCTCATTCTGCGAGGAATTTTGAGGAAGTTGTCAACTGTTTCCATGCCCTCAATAACCTTACCGAAAGCTGCATACTGACCATCAAGGAAGGTGCAGTCGCCATAGCAGATAAAGAACTGACTGCTTGCAGAGTTAGGGTTCTGTGAACGAGCCATTGAAATAACACCTCTTGTATGTGAAAGAGGATTCATAACGCCATTAATAGCAAATTCGCCTTTAATGTTTTCATCGCTACCACCGCAGCCTGTTCCTTCAGGGTCGCCACCCTGAGCCATAAAGCCTTCAATAACGCGGTGGAATGTAAGACCATTATAGAAGCCGCTTTTAACAAGCTTCAAAAAGTTTTCGCAAGTAATCGGAGCGGCAGTAGGGCAAAGCTCAATAACAAAGCTCTCGCCGTTTTCCATTGTAACTTTAATGTTTTCCATTATCTGTACCCCTTTCTTAGAAAACTACCTTCTCTGTTATTGTTGCAGAGGTTTTTGTTTTCATATCGACTGTTATTGATCCCATGCTTTCGTTTGACTGAGTCTGAGTTGGAGCAGATACATCTGAAACATAGCTATATGAATAATCAGCTGAAACCATTGCACCTGTCTGAGCATTAAATTTCATAACAACAGAACCATTATTAAGAGTAACACTATTAAGCCTTGTGCCATCATCGTTATCAAATTCAACTACATTCATAATTTTTGCGTATGTATTAGTTGCATATGCAGCGAAGGAAGTATACCTTTTACTTGGCATCATAAGCGTAAACTTAATATTTCCTGCTTCCATGACATAATCAATTGACGCAATGTCAGCAGTTGTGATTTCACTTGATGTGTTTTTTGTATCCCTTGGGAAATTCAAAAAGTGGTCCACATAATTTTCAGGCTTAGCAATAACCTTCTCAGTCTGAGGAAGCCTATACTCTTTGGCAGATTTTTTCATTGCTTCAATATTCTGCTTTTCTGATTCAGTAAGCTTTCCCGAACCCATCATATCAACCATTTTCTCTACATACTTATCGTATTCAAGGTCAGTACAGTTCATGTCCTTAATCATTGGCTGTAGAAACACATTACTTGCTGTTACAGTCTGCGTGATTTTCATTGAATTGCAGGTTGCGGTAATAGTCTTTTCAAAGCCCGGTAACCCTGTTCCCCTTGTTTTAACATTGTTAAGCTTTGCATTCATAAGGGCAACAGCCTCAGCATCAGTAAGAAGCGATTCAACGTTTGAAATCTCTCTGAGCACCGCCAAAGCATCTTCAACAGAGGTACATCCATCAGAGTCTATATCATATGATGCCTTATCTTCACCGGTTCCTGCTGCAGCCTGAAGAAGAAGACGAACATCTTCCGTACTATATGTACCATTGCTGTCTACATCAGCATTGCGAAGCTTAATCTCGCTTTTTTCTTCAGGAGTAAGCTCAATTGCTTCCTCTGCACTTACATTCACGCAGAATACAGACATTATCATGATGATAACAAGAATTGCTGATAATATTTTTTTCAAGAAAATCACCTTTCTTTGTGAAATACAAAATTATTTAAAATTGAAAGCCGCTTTTAAAAACAGTAAAGTTTGCTCTACTATCAAATCGTCGCTTTCATTAGCTTGCTTACCCGTATATATGAAAAATCTTTCCTGATAATACGGACAAGCAGTTGAAAATTGAAGCATCATAAAAACATTATCTAAAAGATAAGCGAAGAATGCAGGGTTAACATCCTTTCTTACCTCACCCGTCTCCTGAGCTATGGCTATAGTCTGGGTGTAGATAGAAGCTGAAACAGCCTCAATACGCTGAGAAAGTTGATTTAAAAAATCTGAATTACCGCTTGTTGTAAGAGAGCAATAAAGTTTTATAAACTCAGGCCTTTCTCTCGAGAAAGAAAGCAACGTTCTAATTATCTTTTCTGCTTTTATGAGAATATCTTCATCCGTAGGCGCTAACTCAAGCAAAGTTTTTTCAAGTCTTGAAAGCCCTGCCTGAACAATGTAGGTGAATAGACTTTCCTTGTTTTGAAAATACTTGTATATTGAGCCAACGCTTATATTTGATTTTTTTGCTATTTGCTGAATTGATGTGTTTTCAAATCCGTTATTTGCAAATTCTTCTGTAGCAACGCTTATTATTCTGCGGCGCTTTTCCTCAGGTAAATTTTCAAAAGTAGACTTGGAAAACTGCGTGGTATCAATAGCCATTTTACACCTCGCGTCATAGTAACCTACTGTAAATATTATAATATCATCAATGGCACAAAAAAGCAATTAAAATAACAAAAACGCCTTCCAAAAATGGAGTGCGTTTTTTGTTTAGTGTTTATAATTTTTTGGTTTGTTTTTTAATAAACTGTTAATTACATTGGGCATTCGCCTTGGCAGTCTTCTCCGCAAAAATCTATTTGCACCGTAAGGTGGTGTATGCCGTGTTTTCTACAGATTTTTTCCGACTGTAATTTTACCCTTTCATAATTTTCCGGATTTATACTTCCCTTTGCTTTCAAATGCATTGTTGCCATATTTTTTTCTCCATCAAGGCTCCACACATGAATATGATGGGTGTTTTCAACGCCTTCAATTTCTTCCAGTTCTTTTTTGAGACTCTTTACATCAATTCCTTCAGGCGTCTTTTCTAGAAATACCGCGAAAATGTCTTTTATTGTTTTAGATGATTCAACTATAAGAACAACCGCAATAAGAACCGACAACACGCCGTCGATAAAGTACCATTTAAAGAAGAATATAAGTGCACTGCCTGCAAGCACAGCTAGCCAACCCAAAACATCTTCAAGAAGGTGCAGACTTATAGCTTTCTCGTTTACACCTGTTCCTGAACGGGTTTTTATAACAGCAGCACCGTTAATAACAACACCAAAAATTGCGATTATTACCATACCTAAGCCGTAAACTTCTTTTGGTTGGGCTATTCTACCCACAGAACCAACTATAACAAACACACTACCTACTACAAGTATAAGTGATGTTACAACCGCAGAAACAAGGCTATAACGCCTGTAACCATAGGTATATTTTTCATCAGGCGCTTTATTAGAGAATCTTTCCATAATATACGCGAAACCGATTGCTATACAGTCTCCAAAATCGTGAACAGCATCAGATAGAATTGCAAAGCTGTTTGTTAAAAAAGCACCTGCTATTTCAACAAAAACAAAAAACAAATTAAGAAAAAAAGCAACTAAAATGTTTTCATCTGTACTATGAGTATGATGATGGTGGTGGTGATGGTGATGATACCCACCATTACCATCCTTCTTTTTGTGAGATTGTTCGTTCATTTATGTGCTCAACCGCCTTTTCGAAAATATCTTGCACATGATTATCGGCAAGAGAATAATAAATCATTTTTCCTTCTCTTCTGTTTTTCACAAGATTACTATCTTTTAAAACTCTCAGTTGATGAGATACCGCAGACTTTGTCATTCCTATCAAAGATGCCATATCACATACACAAAGTTCACAATTATCAAGCGCCCACAAAATTTTCACACGGGTGCTATCCCCTAATACCCTGAACAAATCTGAAACATCTGCTATTTTTTCATCCGTAGCCATTGATTTTCTTGCCTTTTCAACTGCATCATCATGTATAACACCGCAATCACAACAAACTGTATTTTTCCCCATTTTCCCCAACTCCTTCAGTTGAATGCATCTTCAACTGTATTATAGTTGAATACACATTCAATTGTCAAGCTTTTTGTCGATATTTTTGTTACGATTTACTAACAAACAATTAACAAATTGTTATTGAAATAATATATGTTTTCCTTTATAATATATGCGTATAACTATGTTTGGTTAAATTTCTTTTTTAAAAAAGAGGAGGAGTATTATGAAACAAAAAGGTTTATTAAAAGCTTTAGTAACACTTTTTGCTGTTCTTTTGATTGTAGGTTCTCTTTGTACCTATGCTTTAGCAGAAGAGGGCGTTGAGCAAAAGCCTTTAGGTCTTGCTTATGGTGAAATTATTCCAACAGATTCAAAGCTCAGCGCACAGAAAAACTCATACACATTCTACGGAGATTCAGGCAACCTTTACTTTATGCGAATAAGCAAAGGTCAGGAAAATGCATGGTTTGCAGTTGAAATTTTTGCAGACTCTCAGTATAAAAATCAGATACGTAGTTTCAAGGACGAGTTCAGCACAACACCGGGTAACAAACCTCTTTCAGTTACATGGAACTTTAAAACAATTGAAAGCGGCAAATACTACGGCAGATGCTACACCTACCATATGGATGGTGATGTAAAAACAATCGACACCAACTCCTATGAAACATTTGAAATAACAATCAACCGTGTCGGAAAACGCGAGGTTACCTTAAAAAGCGTTGTTAATACTGCCAACGGCCCTCAGGTAACATGGAATCAGGTTCCAACTGCAAAGAAATATAACGTTTACAGACGTGCTGCAGGTGAAAAGTCCTGGACATATCTTAAAACACTTGGCGAAACTGCTACAACTTATGTAGACAGTACAGCAAAGAGTGGCATTTACTATGCATATACAGTTAAGTGCAGTGATGGTAAAAATGTAAGCCTTTACAATAAAAAAGGTCTTCTCACATACTATCTTGCACAACCTAAAATTAAATCTGTAGCCGCTGTTTATTCTACAGGCGATGCTCAGATAAAATGGGATGCAGTCAGCGGAGCAAAAGGCTACTATGTATACCGCAAGGGCGGAACATTAAGCGACTATGATTGGGTTTGTATAGCAACTATCAAAAACGGCAAAACTATATCTTATGTTGATAAAAAGGCAAAAAGCCCTGACTGGAACTATACCTACACAGTTAAGGCATTCAGTGGCAAATATGTCAGTGCACACAATGCTACAGGTGTTGATTTCAATTACATCGCCGCGCCTAAAATCACAAGAGTCGGACCTCACCAGGATGGTATGGAAATAACCTGGACTGCAAACGATACAGATATTACAAACTACTATGTATACCGTAAAAATGGTTCTTCATGGAAGCTCGTTGGTACAACAACAGAAAAATCATATGTAGATAAAACAGTTGTTACAGGCAACAGCTACACATATACCGTTAAAGCAGTCTGCAAAACAAATGCAGGCGCATTTAACCAGAAAGGCGTTACCGCAAAATATATCGCAACACCAAAATTACAGCCTGTTACCTTTGACTATAGCTATCGCGCTACTGTTAAATGGAGTGCAGTTAATGGTTCAGCAGGCTATAAGGTTTACCGCAAGGTAAATAACAGCAAGAGTTGGTATTTACTTGCAACCGTTAAAAACGGCAAAACCACATCTTATGTTGATACATCAAAGAAATACAGCGGTGCAGAATATACCTATACTGTAAGAGCTTATGACGCTAAAGGATATATGGGTTGGTTTGTTCCTCAGGGCACATCTTCTGTTTGCCTTGCAAAGCCTTTATTTACAGTTGCACAGAAGGATACCGCAGATAAATCCACTGCAATTGAAGTTAAATGGCCTGCTGTTACAGGCGCTACAGGCTACAATGTTTACAGAAAAACTGCAAACACCAGCTGGGTTGCTCTTGCTCGCGCAACAAAGGATTTGAGCTATGTCGATGCTACAGCCCAAAGCGGTATAGCATACCAATACGCAGTCAGAGCAGTAGGCAATAAGGATAGCATAAGCTCCTACTATACAAAAACTGCAACTGCAATTAAAGCTCCAAAATTAACTTCTGTTAATATTGAAGATGCAGGTGTTAAGCTTACATGGGAAGCAATCAACGGTGCATCATTCAATGTTTATAGAGCAAAGTTCGGAACAACTGAATGGGAAAAAATCGGTGCTTCTGATAAAAACACATTTGTTGACTCTGCGCAGGATGCAAAAACAACATCTTATAGCTATGCAGTTTCTGCAGTTATCAATAAAATAGAAGGTATAAAGAGTGCTTCTCTTTCAAACACAACAGAAATTACTGCGAAAGCTGAGTTTGACAAAAAGACGAACTCAATCAAACTTAGTTGGAAATCCCCTCTTGCCCATACAATAATAATTTCAAAGACCACCGGCTCAGACGAAGCTATTGAATTAGGTGTTTACACAGCATCTCTTTACTCCTCATATGAAGACAAGGCAATCGAAGAAGGTAAAACCTACACCTATACATTAATTGCTCAGTCTTCTAACAAGGTGGATGGAATAACTACAGTTTCTGCAACATATCCTTTGCCACCACTTAAAGCAGTTCAGATAACAAAAACATCTACCAACTATAACAATGGTGATGCAATCTGCAATATCAGTTGGTCAGGCGTTGAGAATGCAAGTGAATATGTTGTTCTCCGCTCGAATAATAACAAGGACTACAATCCTGTTGGCACTGTTAAAGCAGCAGATGCTGTACAAGGAGCATTTACTTTTACTGACCATATTTCTGCAGAAATTGTTTACACATATAAAATTAAAGCTGTCTCTGCAGAAAACAGAGAACCTTCATACACTCCTGCTACAAATAAGCTTATTGCATATAAGCCTCTTGATGCAGTCAACGACCTTAAGGTGTCAGGCAAATTCAACCCCGAAACAGAAAAAATCGATGTTTCTCTTTCATGGGCAAAAACAGAAAATGCAGAATGTTATATTATTCAACGCAAGGTTGAAGGCGGTGAATTTGCTCATGTAACAAGTCTTGCTGTTGATGCAGATGGAGTTCATCCATTAAGCTATGTTGATACATCTGCTGAAGCAGGCGTTAAATACACATACAAAGTTGAAGCATGCTCAGAAATACGCGGCAGAGCAAATAACACTGTTGAATACATTTATCCAATCGCTGAATAAGCACACACAAAATTACCCCGTTAACGAAATCGTTAACGGGGATTTTTCTTTTTGATTTTTATTCGGTCAACTCTAATATTCCGTTAGCTTCTGCGGCTTCAATTTCTTCAACGCCTTTAAGCTTTTTACGGATAATTTCATTTCTGTGGCTTGCCTCATCAAGAGTCTTACCTGCTTCATCAATTTTCTTTTTAGCTTTTTCAAGCACAGTACCAAATGTATCATACTGCGATTTTGCAGCCGCAAGAATCTTTCTTACCTCGTCTGCCTTTTCGTTAATTGCCATAGCCTTAAAGCCCATAGCAAAGGAATTAAGAAGAGCAGTAATTGTGGAAGGCCCTGCAATCATAACATTCTGAGCCTGTAGCTTTTCAGCTATGCCACTTTTTGAAGAAATAATTTCTGCATAAAGACCTTCAGTTGCAAGATAAAGAACTGCAAACGGTGTTGTCTGAGGTACGCATATGTATTTTGTAACCTCTTTCGCCTCCGCAAGAACTCTGTCCTCAAGAGCTTTACGGGCTATTCTCAAAGCTTCTGCGTCTGCATTATCTGCTGCCTCGCAAACTCTTACATAGTCTTCAAGCGGGAATTTTGAATCAATAGGAAGATAAATATCTTCACCCTTAGGGTCGCTACTTGGGAATTTAACTGCAAATTCAACTCTCTCGGAATTGTTTTTAGGAGAATAGTTCTTCTCGTAAAGACCCGGTATTGTCTGGTCTAAAATAGCCTCCAGCTGAACCTCTGCCCATGTACCACGAGCCTTAACATTTGTGAGAATTCTGTTGAGGGAAGTTACGTTTGTAGTAACACCCTGTGAAAGCTCTTTCATTTCACCTAAGGATTTATAAACATTCTGAAGTTGCTCAGAAACAGTTTTAAAAGAAGAATCAAGACGTGTAGTAAGAGTTGATGTGAGTTTTTCATCAACTGTAACACGCATTTGCTCAAGCTTCTTTTCGTTGCTTTCCTGCATTTTAGAAATCGCCTCACCAATAACCTTGGTCTGACGCTCTGCATTAACAGCATTTTGCTCCTGAAGGAGCTTGAGAGTAGACTCAATCTTTTCTGTCATGTTGATACGGCTTTCGTAGTTTTCCTTAGTCATAGCAGAGAGTTTTTCTTCAACCTTTGCTATAGCAACAGATGTTTCCTTACGGGATTGAGCCGTTTCTTTCGAAAGCTCCTCGCGATTACGACGGAACTCTTCGTGAATAAAATCATTATTTTTATTATTTTTCATTGAAGCAATAAGCACAAGGCAAATTATAGAAAGCGCTATGCTTATTGCGCCTAAAATCACAATTAATATATCCATATATACCTCTGTCTAAATCAGGAATTAGGAATTAGGAATTTCGGGAAAGCTCCGATTCCAAACATTATAAGCTTCGCAACCTCGCTATTTGCTGTTTGCCACTTGCTATTTGCTAAAGCAAGTCAGGCATAAAACACTCTTTTCTGTAAGAAAGTTGAGATTCGGATGCATAGCGAAGATTTAAAAACCGACGGCGTATCCGCATACGCCGATAGGAGAAAAATCAAGCTAGGCTTCAAATATCGAAATTTATTTTTCTTCCCATTCTTTTGAGCGTTCGACTGCTTTGTGCCATCCCTTGAGCATCTCTTCGCGAGTGTTGTTATCAATGAGTGGAACGAAAACGCGGTCTACTTCACGAACCTTTTCGATTTCATCAAAATCTTTCCAGAAGCCAACGGCAAGACCTGCCATGTAGGCAGCACCAAGAGCTGTAGTTTCAACAAGTTTGGGTCTATTCACTTTGGTTGAGGAAAGGTTTGCCTGAATCTGAAGAAGAATGTTACTCACGGAAGCACCACCGTCAACACGAAGCTCACTCATAATAATATCGCTGTCTTTAGACATTGCTTCGCAAAGGTCTGCAACCTGATAAGCAATGCTTTCAAGAACAGCTCTTGCGAAGTGAGCACGGTTTGCACCACGGGTAAGGCCAACAATACAACCGCGGGCATACATATCCCAATATGGTGCGCCAAGACCTGTAAAAGCAGGTACAAGGTAAACACCATTAGAGTCTCTTACAGATTCTGCAAGGAAGTCGCATTCGCTTGGTTCAGAAATCATACGAAGCTCATCGCGGAGCCACTTTATAACGGAGCCTGCGTTAAATGCACTACCCTCTAAATCATATATTACTTTACCGTTAATACCCCAAGCAATACCTTCGATAAGATTATTTTTGGAATGTGGACGTTTATCGCCTGTGTTCATAAGAAGGAAGCAGCCTGTACCATAGGTATTTTTTGCCTGACCTGCATTGAAGCAAGCCTGACCGAAAAGAGCTGCCTGCTGGTCTCCGATTGCGCCTGAAATAGGTATACCTGCAAGCTCTTTAAGACCTGCTACGTCTTCTGAAACGTAGCCATAAACAGAGCTTGATTCCTTTACCTCAGGAAGAATACTCATTGGTATACCAAGAGTTTTACAAAGATGCTCATCCCAACAAAGCTTTTCGATATCAAAAAGCATTGTACGGGCAGCATTAGAATAGTCAGTTATGTGAACCTGTTTATTTGTAAGGTTCCAGATAAGCCATGTTTCAACCGTACCGAAAAGGAGCTTGCCTTCTGCAGCAAGAGTACGAGCTTCAGGAACATTATCAAGAATCCACTTGATTTTAGTTGCGCTGAAATAAGCATCTATGAGAAGACCTGTATGCTCTTTAACATAATCATCAAGGCCTTCTGCTTTAAGTTTCTCGCAAATTTGCGCAGTTCTGCGGCACTGCCATACGATTGCGTTGTAAACAGGCTTACCTGTTTCTTTATCCCAAAGAATTGTTGTTTCGCGCTGGTTTGTTATACCGATTGCAGCAATTTCCTTAGGATTGATTTTTCCGTTTCTCAACGCTACAGAAAGTGAACGAAGCTGAGAATCAAGAATTTCATAAGGGTTATGCTCAACCCAACCTGAGTTAGGATATATCTGTTCAAACTCAAACTGTGCCTTGGATACAATTCTGCCTTTTTTATCAAAAACTATAGTTCGGGATGATGTTGTACCCTGATCTAACGCGAGAACGTATTTTTTCATAATAATCACTCCTCAGAGATTGATTTTATACTTACCACTGAAAATCTGAATATGTTACGGAAATTGATGTTTCATACTCAACACCGCGAAGCTCTGCAGAAAGAATACCACCTTTAAGACCTAATGTTGAATTTGTAATATATGTGTAAGTGTCATATGAAGTTGTATACCTGTACAACTCATATTGAGTATCAGAGATAACGATAAATTCTGCTTTAAGAACACAGTTTTTTATTGTTTTTCTTGTTGCATCGCCACCCGCATCTGTACCAAAAACATTGCCTACAACAGTATCCATATTCTCCTGAAGAATCTGTGCGCTGAGAACATCACCCATCGCAGTCTGGCTTACATTACCCAAATCGGTATCAGGAAGAGCAACTTCAATTACAACTGTTTTTAAGGCTGCCTCATCATCTGTAACTCCGTTACTGCATCTTACACCTAAAACCTCATCAGCAGAAAGCTTTGAAACATATCTTTCAGTTTCAACAGACATTGCATTGTCGCAGTTCTCACCTTTAAAGCTTGTTTGTACAGCTTCGGGTTCAGATTCACTTACAATCATTTCTTCAATCATAGCGGCAACGCTTGAAGCAGACTCTCCCAAAGTAATACCGCTAAGAGAAACATTTTCTATGTTAAAGCCTTGCACATCTGCCGCTTCACTTCTTGTAAAGCCCGGCATATTTGCTTTAACAGCATTAAGACCATTATTAAAGAAAGATATTGCCACTTCGGGAGATGAGAACAATCTTGTTCCACCGGAGTTCTGAGTTTTGTCTTCAAAACCACCTTTGACCATTCCAAGCTCTTCCATAGCGCTATTTTCCGGTTGAAGCCCTGTAAGATTTGCGCAGCCTCTTAAAATCTGACGTGCATCAAAAACAGTAACCTCACCGTCTCCGTTAACGTCGCAACGTTTAAAAACTTCGCTATTTTTAATTGTGCTAAGACCTGCTGCAGCCTTTAAAACAGCGTTTGCGTCATCAATGCTGACTTTTTTATCGTCATTAAAGTCTCCGTAAATAATAGTTGCATCAATTAAAGCAGAAGCACTTATTACAAACATAGATAAAACTAAAGCAAATGCAACTAAAACAGAAAAAGTTCTTTTAATCATTTTGCTTCTCCTCTCACTTAATAGCGTTTAAAATATCTTTAACCGAATCTAAAATATAGTCCGGCTTAACATCTGATTTTTTGTAATCTTCCATGGTTGTTTCACCTGAAAGCACTAAAACTGAGGTTACGCCTGCATTTATACCTGTTTTAACATCGGTATAAATTCTGTCGCCTACCATTGCAATTTTTTCATAGGCTACACCCTGAGCCTTTGCAATAATATCAATCATAGTTCTGTCGGGCTTTCCTAAAAATCTTGGCCTGCGGTGAACCGCCTCTTCAATCATATTGGCAAAGGAACCGCAGTCAGGCAGATACCTACCACCTTCAATAGGGCAAACCATATCAATATTTGTTGCGTAATAGTCTGCACCTGCATCTAAAAGGTCGCAAACGGTAGTTATTTTTTTATAGTCAAGCTCGGTATCGTAGCCTAAAAGAACTGTGTCGGCTTGTTTTCCGTCTTCGTCTATATCTACATCGTAGTTTTTAAGTTCATTTTTTAATGATTTTGTGCCACAAACGAAAATTTTGTGGCCTTTTTTATTTTCTTCAAGAAACATACCTGCCGCCATACCTGATGTAAAAACGTTTTCCTCTTCACAAGGAAAACCTAATTTTCTCATTTTTTCAACATAATCAGTTTTACTTTTTGAAGAATTGTTTGTAAGAAAAATAAAGTTTTTACCCTGTGCTTTTAAGGTTTCAAGAAAATCCTTTGCACCGTCAATAGGGTCATAACCCAAATTCACAGTGCCGTCCATATCAAGAAGAAAGAGTGAAATGTCTTTTAAATCTGCCATAATTTTACCTTCCATAAAGTCTGTTAAAATAATTATATTTTTGAACATCAATTAAATTCAACTGCTCTTTTGTTATACGGTAAAGCCAGTTACCCTCTGCCCTACCGGGCACATTAAGGCGTGTATCGTTACCATATCCCAACAAATCCTGAACGGGGAAAATTGTAAGTCCCGCGTTGCTTGACATAATTGTTTTAATTATTGCCTCGCAGCCTTTTTCGTTCCATGCTTCAGGAGGACAAGAACAGTAGTTCATTACATCCACCTTAATATCTGCAGGAGTTTCCCATAAATAGCCCAAAAGGGTATTGTTGTCGTGGGTACCTGAATATGCAATAGAGTTGTTTACATAATTATGGGGCTTATGAGGAGTTTCTCCACCCAAGAAACCAAACTGAAAAACTCTCATTCCGGGGAAGCCACTTTCTTCCACAAGCTCAATAACTTCTTTTGTTATATCGCCTAAATCTTCAGCGATTATAAGACTATCCCCTGCCACAGATTTAATTGCATTTATAAGCTTCATTCCTGGGCCTTTGACCCATTTTCCGTTACGGGCAGTTTTCTCTGTGCCGGGTACCGCCCAAAAGCTTTCAAAGGCTCTGAAATGGTCTATTCTAACGCCATCAAACAATTGAAGCGAAGCAGAAATTCTATCCTTCCACCAACAAAAATCGTCCTTTTCCATTGCATGCCAGTTGTAAAGAGGGTTGCCCCAAAGCTGGCCGTCTTCTGCGAAATAATCCGGTGGTACGCCTGCCACATCTGTAAGGCGATTGTTATCGTCCATTAAGAAAAGATTTTTATTAAAATAAACATCTGATGAGTCAAAGGAAACATAAATCGGAATATCTCCTATTATTTTTATTCCTTTATTATTGGCGTAATCTTTTATTTCTTTCCACTGCTCAAAAAATTCATACTGAATAAAACGCCACCCAAACTCGACGCTTTCGTCATACTTTTCAGTTTGCCACTGAGTCCATTCAACGTCATCATTGGCTTTTTTTAGAGCCATAAATTTACAGAAATCCGAAAGATGTTTATTGCTATCTATAAATTCATCTATTTTATTTTTAAGAGAAGCATCCACTCTATGAGAAGCGGCAATAAGAAGCTCTACCCTCTCTTCTCTTAACCTGTCAAACTCACAGGAGTATGGCGTTTTCTGCTTTGAGCCTTCCAACTCTGCAGATGTAACAAGACCGCTATCTGCAAGCTTCTTTAAATCTACAAAATATGGGTTGCCGCCAAATGTGGAATATGACTTGTAGGGTGAATTACATTCGTCAACAAGTCCGAACGGAAGCACCTGCCAATAGGAAAAGCCCCCAACAGAAAGAAAATCTACAAACTCTTTTGCTTCTTCACTAAAACTACCACAGGAATAATCTCCCCACAGCGAAGAAATATGCATAAGCACACCGCTTTTCCTTTGCAAAACAGAACACCTCTTAGAGATAATTATACATCATATATTTTAACATATTTTATATTACATTGTAAATATACAAACAAACGAAAGCTTCTTTCTGTTTATGTATAAAATGACAAAAACAAAAAGAGTTGTGCAAGGCACAACTCTTTTAGGTTTTGTTAGATAATTGTTCTGTGGTCATTTGCAACAAGACCTATCATCCAGCAGTCCAGTGCATCAATAACACCATCTGTCCAAAGGTCGGCTGCAATAAAGACATATTCCTGAATTTCTTCATAAGGTGTTCTCTGAACAGCCATTTGGCTAGCCAAGTCAACATCATAATCATCAACATCGCCGTCACCATCAACGTCGCCATAGATAATTACCGGTTTTGTCTCATAAGTGAGGCCTGTATACATAGATTTGAGTGTAATTTCAGCGCCTGTACCTACAAGAGCATCGTCTGCAAGAACATTGCCGTTAAAATCAGTAATTGTGATTGCATCTGCATCATTCTGAAGCATTGCTTTAAGCTGAGCAACTGTAGTGTTTTTGTTAACACCTGTTACATACAATTCACCGATAGAAACAGTGCTATCTTCCTTAGCAATAAGCTTTTTAAATTCTGCAGCCACTGTAAGTGTTACATCGCCTGTAAGAACGCTTTCTTCCGTTGCAAGATCACCGTTTTCGTCAAGCCATCCGAAACAAGCTACGTTCTCTATCTCCGGCATATCAGGTGCTGCGATTGAACCAAATTCTGAGCCGTTAACATATTCAACCGATCCAATAACCTCACCATTTACACCAATAAATGTTATAGTATAGAACTTCTTGTTTTCAAGCTCTGCCTTTAAGTCTGCAAGGTCCTGAGTTGCTTTATCAACAACTGCCTGGTCGTCTGTAGATAAATCTCTGTTAAGATCTTTATCTATAGCATCTACCTTGTTTTTGTAATCGTTATAGGCTTCTTCATCATAGATAGGATTACCGTTGCCGTCATCATTTACGATACCATCAGCCTCTGCCTTTGCATTGTCGTAGTCTGTATAATCTGCTTTTTCTTTTGTAGCAGCAACTACATCCTTAAGTCCTGCTGTGATTTCGTCAAGAGCATCCTGCTCTGTTTTCGGAAGGTCTTTATCTGTACTGTCAACAATGTTATCAAGTGCATTCTGTGCTTTCTCTACAGAATCAGTTGTATAATCATCAGGATTATTTACGATGTTCTTAAGATCTTCTACAACC
>CAJGCL010000031.1 GCA_904501675.1 Clostridiaceae bacterium | reverse complement strand
TTGATCGCCCGGTTTTAAATCGGACATACTCCGCGGAAATTCCCTGCCTCAGAGGGCAGCCACCTCCCGCATCATCGCATATCTGCTCGCGTCAGGGCATAAAAAGATAGGGACACGCCCTTCGCGCGCCCTATCATAATAACACAACCATTTCAATAATGCAAGTGTTTTTTAGTATTTTTTTAAGAATTTTTCAAAGTTTTTTTGTTACATAGTTACAAGGGATTTTCACTAGTAAAAAAGTCGTTTTATTGTATGATTTAACAAATTTTTATTTTTTAATCTAGTCCAGTAAAATAATTGGGGTACTGCTCCATAACAATTGTTTTAACCATTGCAACACATAAAACGCTTTCAGGATAAGAAACACCTATATTTCCTGTTGCGGTACCCGTTGCAACCTTAATATTCTTATCAAGGTCTATCTGGTATACTTTTTCGAGTGTATCAGGACTTTTTACATATTCTCCCATTTTCTTGGTACCATCAAACTGAAGAACAAAGTTTGTACCGGAATCAGGAACACTGTAAATTGCAACCAGCACCTCAGCATCTACATTGTATTCATTTGAAACAAGCTGAATAAATTCATTATTATAATGATCAGAAAGCAGATTCTCACCGTTTATTGAAAGGTGCTCGTAATTTTCCAAAAACTGATTTTTGGTAGTATCATCTTTTAAAGATTTATTATCAGAATTGTTTTCGTCTTCTGAGTCAAAATCCTGCTGTGTATCTGTATTATTAAAAAGGTCCTCAAGATAACTGTCATCAATAGTAGGAGCACTATCGTTTTTGGATGTCATTTCATAACGTGTAGTTTCTTTATTGTTTTTTATACTAATAACAGTTTCAAGAAGAACAGCAGTAAGAAAAATCGCAAGAACAATAATTGCAATTGCAAGAATAATTATTACGTTGTTTTTGCCTTTTTTATTTTCTTCGTCAACTTTTAAAAAATCATTTTTCTCATCCATTTTTTTCCTCACAGAATACGTGTGTACACACGTAATATAATAGGTATGTATTTTTAATAAAATCAAAAGAAAAAGAGTGCGGGAAACCCACACTCTTTCGTGAAAACTATTGCAATAATTCACACTTTTAATAAGTGTAGAGTGCTTAAATTCTTAAGCAAGTGTTTCTGTTGTTGTTTCAACGATATCTTCAACACTAGGAGCAAAGCCACCGAACATGCCAAGAATACCACCGATAAGCGGGAAGTTAGCTATAGGCTCAAGCAAACCGCCAACAATAGTACCATTCTCATCAACTTCAACGAGTGATTTGATTGATGTGCTGATCTCTTCGATGTTAAGACCATAGTTCTTAAGAAGCTGCCAAATAGAATCTAACATTTATGTGTCCTCCTTTCCCAATTTCTCGTTTATATATTAGCACACACAAACCGTTTCTTTTTTCCAATAAAGAAATATAATGTATTTTTTTACAATTCTTGCATATATTTTTTTCTTTGAGGAACATATTTTTTGTCATCAAGTATATAATTAGGAGTAATTTTTGCTATTTTATTTAGCTCTTCTTTTCCAATGGCGTAAGGATACTCCTCAAATAAAGAAAGCATATCTGTATTTCTCACATTAACTCTATGTGCATCAGAACCTATAAAATCCACATATCCTGCTTCAAGCATCTTACAAGAAACATCCATTTCATTATCACCAAATACACCTGCAGGAGAACCTGCATTTATTTGAAAAAGCACACCTGAATCAGACAATCTGTCAAGAGAACTGATGTCATCAATAACAAACCCATATCTTTCCGGATGGGCTATTATAGGTACAATACCAAAGGACTGTATATATTTGCACCAAGATTTTACATCGTCCTCTGTGGTTTTGAAGAAATCAAATTCAATAAGAATATATCTTGATTCGTTTAATGTATATGGTTTGAAATACTTAACATCAAAAACATCGTCGTCGCAAAGTATTTCAAAACCTTTTTTTATAATTAATGATGAATCAGCTTCCTCCAATTCTGCACAAAGTCGTTCAACCTTAGCATCACGTACATCCAGAAGCTCCTCTGCTTGATTCCAATAAATAAGGTGAGGAGTTACGAATAAAACTCCGGTTTCATTTTCTTCTGCACATTCACACATATCAAGAGTCTCAGCAAAGCTTTGGGCACCATCATCTATTCCCCAAAGAGAATGAGAATGAATATCAATAAAACCTTCATTCATTTTCGTCGCTTACCTCCACTAAAGGTTGATGGCTACGAGCTCCAATCACACCTTCATCATACATAAGTTTAACCACGATTACCGTAAGCGGCAATAAAATAATACCGAAAGCGCCGAACACTCTACCACCAAGGAACATCGCCATAATTGTTACAATAGATGGAAGTCCAACCTGATTTGCTACAAGCTTAGGTTCTATAATCTGTCTGAGAACAGTTATTACACCATAGAGAATAATAAGACCTATACCTAATCCGATATTACCGGTAAATAAAGAATATATTGCCCATGGGATAATTATGGTGCCTGTACCAAGGACGGGAATAATATCAACAATACATACAACAAAAGAAATAATTGCGATATATCCACCATCATAAACACCAATAAGCTTCATAAGATTAAGACCAAGAAATACTTCTGTAAAAGTTATAAACATAATTGTTGCATAAGCTTTTACAAGCTTACCAACCCCTTTGGTTACTGTACCTTTAGCCTTAACAAGTTTCTTGCCTTTTTCTGCAGGAAGTATATCAAGAACCATATCTCTCATAAGATCATATTCTGATGTCATAAACACACAAGAAATGATAGTAACAACGATAGATATAATAAATGACGGAACGCCCTTAACAACCCCCCATGCACCACTGATTGGAGTAGAAAGCATTCCGAAATCGAACTCCGCACCACCAGTAGATAAGCTGTTAAAGAACTCATTTACTTTGGAACTTACTGTAGCTCCAATACCTTTAGGAAGTGCCACAACAATACCCATAACCCAATCTTTAACAACATTGATTATATCATCAATGCTCTTGAAACGGCTGAAGAAATAGCTTGCAAACTCCTTCAATTCATTTATTAAAGAGCTTAACACAAGAACAAGTGCTCCGACTACCACACACACGATAAGAAGCACCATAATAGTCGAGATAAATCCATGGGCTTTAAGCTTAAACTTTTTACTTATGAATCTCACAGCGGGCTGCAAAAAAATGGATAGCGCTGCCGCAAAAACGAACGGGAAAACATAGCCGAAAGCATAATTAATTATGAAATAATACAAGCCTGCAATTATGCCAAAATATACAAAATTTACTATGAATGACTTTCTGTCTGCAATTGCTTTTTCCATTGTGTCTCCTCCTGAAAATAGCTATATTTTTATTTTAAACCATTTTTTGTAATATTACAATTATCTATTGTAAATTTTTAGTAAAATATTTTTATGATTTTTTCATTTTTCTCTTTATTATCTGTAAAATCTATGATAAAATGTTATGTATTACTTTACCTTGGAGGTATATATATGCAAATTGCTATAATGGGCTTCGGCACCATCGGCTCAGGTGTTGCAGAACTTCTTATGAAAAATAAAAAAAGTATTGTTGCAAAGAGCACACAGAATTCTCTTGATATTAAATACATACTTGATATCCGTGATTTCTCAGACCATGAATTTGGTGAGTATTTCACAAAGGATTTTAACGATATACTTAATGATGCAAATGTAGGAATCGTTGTTGAATGTATGGGTGGTACAAGCCCTGCGTACGAATATGTATCAAGCTGCCTTAAAGCGGGGAAAAGCGTTGTTTCTTCAAACAAAGAGCTTGTTGCAGCAAAAGGATACGAGCTTTTAGAGCTTGCAAAGGAAAACAATGTAAACTTCCTCTTTGAAGCAAGCGTTGGTGGCGGTATCCCGATTATAAGACCTATAAGCCAATGCCTTGCAGCTAACGAAATTTGCGAAATTGCAGGCATTCTTAATGGTACAACAAACTTCATTCTCACTAAAATGATTGAAGAAGGAATGGCATTTGAGGATGCTCTTAAGCTCGCTCAGGATAACGGCTATGCAGAAAGAGACCCATCCGCAGATATTTTAGGTCATGACGCTGCAAGAAAAATCTGCATACTTGCATCTCTTTGCTTTGGTAAACATGTATACCCTGATGTTGTTGAAACAACAGGTATTACAGAAATAACACCTGAAGATGTTGCATATGCAAAAAATTGGGGTGGCGTTATCAAGCTTATTGGTAGAGCAATTCAGAATGACAATGGAAAGATTATTATCACTGTTGGTCCATCCCTCATTCAAAATCACTGTCAACTTGCTTCAGTTGATGACGTTTTCAACGCTATCCTTGTTCGCGGAGATGCTATTGGTGATGTTGTATTCTATGGCAAGGGCGCAGGTAAGCTTCCAACAGCAAGCGCTGTTGTTGCAGACGTTATTGACTGCGCAAAACACACCGCTAAAAGAAAAGCTTTCGGTTGGGGTCCATGCGAAGATGATTACGTTATCGCGCCAAACCTTAACAGCGGTGCACTATACGTAAGGGCTCAGACTGACGATTACATTGCCGCTTTCAACGCAATCAACAAAGCATTTGATGCTCCTGCAATTCTCCACCGAGATGATGAACCTAAAACAGAGATTGCTTTCATAACTCCTGTTATGCGCGAAAAGGAAGCTCGCGAGGTTATAGAAAAGCTTCCTATCGATGTGAAAGCAACTCTTCGTGTTCTTGATTATTAATTTGAAAGGTTGGTAAGTTATGGCATTATGCCCTAATTGCTATGCAATCCTTAATTTCTGGGATGTAAAAGCTGAGTGTCCTCACTGCGGCGTAAACATCCCCAACTTTGATTGGGAAGGCAGACTCAATGAGGATGCCGCTAACGCAGAAGTTGCATGGGTGAAATTCAGAAGGTTTACCGGTAATTTCAAGAGCGCTCTTTTTGGCAGTAAATTAAGAATTATACGATTCATATGTACATTTCTTCCTTTGGTAGTTCTTGTTTTACCATTGGCAAGTTATTCTGTAACCTTACCATTTTTGAGTGGAGCAGAAAGTTCTTTTACACTTCTTGACTTTACATTGAACAAGTTTCTTTCTCTTGATTGGGGATCATTTTTGAATCTGGCAGGAGCGCAGAATTTAGGTTCACCTATTCTTCTTGTGGTGCTTTCGGTTTTCCTTTTATACCTTGCAGTAGTATTTGGTGTACTTAATTTCCTTTTTATTCTTATTAAAGCACCATCACTGAAAGCCGGAACCAATATTGTACTTTGTGTTTTATCTGACATTTGTTTTATACTTCCCTGCGTTTTCTATACAATCGCAACAAATGTAATAGGAAACACATCGGCAATTGTAATAGAAGGCAATGTTCAATTCGGTCTATTTGTCGGAATATTCCTTTTTACATTAAATGTTATTCTCAATACAGTTGTTAACAAAACCTTCAAAAAACAACGAAAAAAACAAGAAAAACAATAATAAAACACTAAATGCTCCGTATTCATTTTGATGAACACGGAGCATTTCATTTTATCAATTAAATTTTATATCGCTTTCGAACTCTTTAAGACGCACACAATATGCTTTATAGATTTCGTTTTCAAAAGCAAGTGTAGGATTCTCAACACCTAATAAAGTCATAAGATATTTTGTAAAATCAGGGTTAAGAACAAGAAAAGGACCTAATAGATAGGTACCAAAAAGATTGTTTCTTCTGATACCTTCGTTTTTACTATCCTTGCAAGAACCATAGCCTTTTTTCACATCAATAAAACCATCTTCATGTTTTATACCGTAGCTATGAGAAAAACGACTGATAGAACCGACAAGCTTCATTCCGTTATACTCACCTAAAACAAGAGAGTTGTGGCGTTCAGGAATAGTTCTTTCTGAATAAAAATCGAAAATACCTAAACCTTCAATTTTCTTTCCGTCTGAATCCTTAATGAAGTTACCCATTATCTCAAAGGTATTACCTGTCATAAGGAAAATAACACCCTTATTTATGAGTTCGTTTATTCTTTCTTCATGACCTTTAAGTCTTGAAAGTATCTTCTCCTGATTAGATTCACTACAAGAGCCAAAATACACCATATCAACATCTTCTGTTAAAAACAAAGGCATCTGGCTTACAGGTGTTTTTATAAACTCTGCATCAGGTAAGCACATCTCAAAATATCGCATATTGGCTTTTTCACCGAACAAACAACAAATTTCAGGATACAAAATCTCGATTTTCATTATTGTTCACCGCCTTTGCTATGTGCCTTTGTAAACACGGAGATTATTTTCTCTTCAACCTTAAGAGAGTGCTCATATGTTGATGGATCATGTATAAAATACAGTTTATCAATATCGGTTTTCATAACATCAACAGCATCAAGCTCATTTTCATTACAGACAATTTTACTCTCGTCTATGCCCGCAATAAGGAATCTTAATTTATAGTCATAGCAACGAGGACCTGCAATTATAAGCTGTGATATATTCGGTGTATTGAAAAACTCAAAATCCACGTCATATATCCAGTTAATTACTTCAGATGAATTCTGACGGTCAAACCAGTCATCAATCATCATAAAAACAGAAAACTCTCCGCTTTCATGGCCTACAAAATCTGCAGTACGAGAACAAGAAACTGAGTTCTGACCTTTTGCCATTGTTCTGATAATCTCTGTATTACCGGCTTCAAGCTCCTTATATCGTGTTTTGGTAACACCAATATTATTCATATGAGCTTTAACTTTTTCCTTATCTGCGCCAAACTCACTAAGAACAGTAACCGCTGCAAGCTCGTTATAAATATTATAAAGAGCCTTGTTAACCATAGGATAAGTATCTTCAGCATCACCATTCTTAACAGTTATGGACTTATTCTCATAATCAATCTTAGTAAGGCGATACTGCGCTTGCTCAGATTTAAAGCCACATCTCGGGCAATAAGCATTACCTATATGGTGGTAACGAAGATAATTATATTTAAGAGTTTCATCACACACAGGGCAGATAGCAAAATCATTAATAAGATTTATGCTTTCAGTAAGGTCTGTATCCAACTTATCTATACCGAAATATACTCTTTCATTCTTCTTTAAAAGCTGAGATGAAAGAAGGCAATCTGCATTTAAAACAAGCTTTGTAGACTCAGGCACATATGTGTCAAGAATATTGAAAATATATTCGGGATGAGCATTCCTTCGCATTGAATCTCTGAAAAGATTTGTACACACAAGATAATCAGGCTTGATATACGGAAGAATAAGCCTTGAAAACTTTTCATCCACTTCAAGAACAAGCGCGTCGCACTTAGGCTTACCGAATATATTCACGCTGTGTGTAAGTGCAGTTGCAACACCTGTATTTATATTTGAACCATAACGGTTTGAAACAATATTCATACCGCACTCGCTGAGAATATCTGCCACCATATTTGTTGTAGTGGTTTTTCCGTTAGTTCCGGTAACGCACAATACGTGTGGTGATTTCTTTGTTCTTCCAAGATAATCCGGGCACAATTTAAGTGCTATATAACCCGGATACATTGTTGCATTTCTTCCTAAAAGCCTGAGCAACCTATAAACAATTTTGGCTGCCCATAAGGCTATTAAATATCTGATTTCACCCATTAATTATTCAACCTCTGATGTGCAATTTGGGCATCGAGTTGCATCAATAGCAATCTCACTCTTACAGAAAGGACAAACCTTTGTATTTGGTGCTTCCTCAACAGGAGTTTCTTCCTTCTTACCCATATTTCTGATTTTATTTATACCCTTAACAAGAAGGAATATAACAAATGCTGTAATAAGGAAATCAATTACTGCCTGAATAAAGAGACCATAGTTAAGTGTAGCCGCACCAACTTCCTGTGCTGCAGCAAGAGTAGCATATTCATTGCCGTCAAGAGCAATAAACATATCTGTAAAAGAAACCTGCTTTGTAATCAATGAAATGAGTGGTGTAATAAGATTTTCAACAAGATTTTTCACAATGTTTGAGAAAGCACCACCGATGATAACGCCGACTGCAAGATCGATCACATTACCCTTAGCAATAAACTCTCTGAATTCGCCAAAAAACTTTTTCATAAGAACAACCCCTTATATAAAATTTACCATAAAATTATATCATATAAATTTTTTGTTTTAAAGTCTTTTATTGTATGTTTTAAAAATTTATTGCGTAAAATCCTAATATAGTGTATAATCCGTATGATAAAACTTTTTTACGGAGATGAATTTTGTGATTTTAGTAGCTGATATCGGCAACACAAACATCACTTTAGGTGTATATCGAAACGATAAGCCGGTTTGTATTTCAAGGCTCGCTACCCAACGACACAGAACAAGTGAACAATATGCGATTGAACTAGATGCGATTTTTAAGTTAGAGGGTCTTGACAATACTTTTAGCGGTGCTATAATCAGTTCCGTTGTGCCTGAACTCACACGCATTTTCAAAAATGCTATAGAGAAAGCAACAAATTGCGAAGCACTCATTGTTGCTGCAGGACTTAAAAACGGATTAAAAATCACCACAGATAATCCTAAAGAATTAGGCGCAGACCTTGTAGCAGGTGCTGTGGGTGCTATAAGCCAATACGAGCTCCCCTGCCTGGTTATGGATTTGGGCACAGCTACAAAAATCTCTGTTATTGATGAAGGCGGTGTGTTTGCCGGATGCACTATCGCTCCAGGTATAGGGATCTCGTTAGATGCACTTTCCCTTAGAACATCGCAGCTTCCTGCAATCGAACTTTCCGCCCCTGACCACGCAATTGGCACAAACACTATTGAGTGTATACGCTCTGGAACAGTTTTGGGTAACGCAGCAATGCTTGACGGAATGGCAGCTCGTCTAGAAAAAGAATTAGGTAAGCAAATAAAAACAATTGTGGCAACAGGTGGCTTAGCAAAAGAGATTGTCACCTGCTGTGAAAAAGACATTATTTATAATAAAGACCTTGTTTTAGAAGGACTTTTAGCAATATACAAGAAAAACAGATAATATTAAAACAAAAGCGCTGTACCTTTATGGAGGACAGCAGCAAAGGAGTTTTACTATGAAAAAGAAAGAAAAACTTGTTCGTCTTGTAATGTGCGCCTTGTTTTCGGCATTGATAGTTGTTATGACATTCACACCGTATTTAGGCTATATTTCAGTAGGTCCTATTGAAATAACCACATTACACATCATCGCAATTTTCGGAGCTCTTGTATTAGGCCCTAAACATGGCGCAATAGTTGGTGGTGTATGGGGTTTAACATGTATTGTAAGAGCAATTCAAATGGGCTTTGCACCATTTGCAAATCCATTGGTATCACTTGTTCCAAGAATACTTGTTGCAGTTGTTGCCGGACTTATATTTACAGGCCTTACAAAAACCAAATGCCCTAAAGCAATTGCTTTAGGTATTGCTACATTGGCAGGCACACTAACAAACACGATACTTGTTATAAGTGCACTCACATTCTTCGGCGGTTTTGAATCACTTTTAGGTGCAGCTGCTTCAGCTATCGAAAAAATCATTTTCACACTTATAGGCACAAATGGCTTAATAGAACTTATAAGCGCATTGGTTGTTGTTCCCTCTCTCTATTTAGCAACAGAGAAATTCTTTAAATCAAAAATATAATCAATCTGAATTTTTAATTATCTGTTTTTACAATAAAAAGCCTTCCAAACCATTTTGATTTGGAAGGCTTAATTAATTTATTCCGCGTTGGTAGTTGAGGTTGCTGTGCTTGTTTCTGTAGTTGTGATAACCTCGTAATATTGGTACGGCTTAAAACTAATACCTTTAATCATCTCTATACAAGCTTCTTTTGTTACCGTACTATCCTCAGACATATAAACAATGTTATATAAATTTCCACTGTTTTTGAATGTGTATACTATATACACACCCGACTCATTTTTTATTGTCAGCGAAAAGGCGTCTTCAAACTCCACTCCCAAATACTCCGGGTTTTCATCCAAAAGAACTTCAACCCCTTCTTCGCTCAACGCCTTTTTATAAGCATCTTTTGCAAACAAGTAATTATCTGCGTATTTAGATTCTTCTGTTACATTTACTCTGAACAAATCTCCACTTTCCTTGTTAACGAAATCGCCATCAACCGGTGTCGCTGTCCATTTTTCGGGAAGAATAATCTTATAGCCATAATGCTCAATTTTGTTACCTTCTGAAACTGGTTCAAAGATTTGATTTCCAGTAACCTTCTCTCCGTTCTCATCTTTAACAAATTTACCATTCTCATCTGTAACGTAAACAATAAACTCGCCATTTTCATCAAGAAGTTTCTCGCCGTTTTCATCGGTTACGAATGGGTATTCATCGCTATCAACATAAACCTTTGGTTCATCATTATCATCATTCTTGTTGCATGCTGCAAAAACACTCAAAAAAAGTAAAGTGATAGCAATCATTACAACTATTATTTTCTTACTCAAGGGTTATTCCTCCACTTATATGTTTTATTACGCCTCAGTTTCAAGAGGACTAACAGGAAGATTACTCTCCCATTTGATTTCATAATAAGCTGTATCTTCAAGGGTGAAGATTACGCTTATATCGCCGTAATCTGCAAATGTACCTGCACCGGTCATATGAGCTGTAACATTTGCAGCCTTATAGTAGTTAAGATTTACAAGTTCGTTTGTAAGTCTGTTAACTGTTGCGGTAATTTTGCAACCACTGTATGCTACATCATAATCATTAAATTTAAGATATTCTGCAGTTTTCGCGAACTCATCTGATGCAAGAATTTCTTCCTTATCACGGAGATCGAAAGCCTTTCTCAAAGCAGAATCATCGCCATTTGTTTCAATATCGTTAAACATAATTTCAATAAAGTAGTTGTCGCCAATTTCTTTCATTGAAGCGTAGTCAATATCTCCGATTGTAAGCTGGGATACCCATGACTCACCCTTCACGAGAAGATACTCAGAATTATCTGCACCCATAGCAATATCGCCTGACTGCTCACCGATGTCTGAAAGAATCATATTTTTAACGCCCTTAGCGCCATCGTTGATAGCGGACAGTGATGCATCAATTTCCTCTGCTTTTTCCTGTCCTGCCTTAGTTACTTTAATGCTTCCGTCAGGAACATTTTTCTCGTATCTGTAGTACATTGCAGGCTTTGATGCCTTAAGGTCGTTAACTATGCCATTAAAATAATTAAGAACTTCCTCACTTGTATTTCCAACTGGTGTTGCGCTTTCTGTATAAACAGCTTCATCTGTTGTAAAAACTTCAACATCGTCAGCAGCATCATCAGATGAGCCACAGGATGCGAGGCAAACAAGCATTGCGAAAACAAGCATAATAGCCATAAGTACTGTAAGTTTACGTTTCATTAAGGTTTTACCCCTTTCGATATTTACGGATTTGCCGGCAAACGCCGACATTATCCTTTTTATATTTACTGAGTAATTATATCATAAAAATCAACAGAACAACAGTCAAAATTGATATTTTTTTATATTTGTAAAAAAAGCACAAAACCACATTACCCCTTTTGTACCTAACAACTAATTTATTTAGTATATTCCATTTGACTTTTCATAGTTAATCCAATATAATTATCAAAGGATTGAGGTGCAAATAATGATTGATTTGAACAAAGAAAATAAGATTGATGTTACAGAAGAAATCGTTCCTTCTAACAAGCAGAGTGTTACCGATGACAGAGAAGCTAATGCAAAGAAATTCCTCTGTGTTGTGCTTGCGGTTATAGTTGCATTTATTGGTGTAGTTTGCATAGTCGTAAACAAACGCAACAAAACTCTTCTTGCTCAGCAGAAAATTGATGAAGCCGAAAAAGCCAAAACAACAGTTGCAGCTCCTCAGGCATCTGTTTCAATAAACACAGAAACGCCAGGTTCCGATACCACTTCTGCAGAAACCTCTGCAGCTCCTGACACTACTGTGGTTTCCGCGGGTGTAACAGCAGCGCAAAGCGGTTCGCTGAAAGAACCTACCATAATTACAATTGATGAAGCTAACTGGTTCCTGACACTCGTAAATTCCGGATACAGAATACCTGATTCATATGAGCCTGACCTCGTTTATGTTTGCGGCAGCGAGGAACGCCTCGATAAAAAGGTTGCAGAACACTACGAAAAAATGTACAATGCAGCCCTTAAAGATGGCGTTACACTTACCCCTTGTTCTGGCTACCGTTCTTATGAAACGCAAGAAAGAAACTATAACAGAAAAGTCAGTTTCTTTGAAGGACAAGGCTATTCCACAGAGGATGCTAAGGTTAAGGCAGCAACAATAATTATGCCCCCCGGCTCATCTGAACACAATTTAGGCTATGCCATGGATATTGTTTGCGTTGATGAATGGTTTGAGGATACAGAAGAATTCAAATGGCTTCAAAACAACGCAGCAGACTACGGCTTTATTATGCGCTATCCAAAGGACAAGCAGGATATTACAAAAGTTATTTATGAGCCATGGCACTGGCGCTATGTAGGTGTTGAAAACGCAAAGGCACTTAAATCTAGCGGACTTGTTTTAGAAGAATATTTAGGAGTATCACAATGATAGATATAAAAGTAGAAAAAGCCCACGGTGAATATGATCCCGGTACAAGTAAATTTTTCGGCTCCCCTACCATGCCTGAGGATTGGCTTTCAGACGGCACAATTAACGATGAAGATTTCTTCTTCTGCCAACTTAAAATATCAGAATTCAAGAAACGCGACAGAGACGGACTTACTCCTCAGATGGGATTTATATATTTCTTCCTCACGTTTGAGAATGGTCAGTTCATTCCAAATGTTCAATATTCCCCTGAAGAGCCCGACACACTTATTGATGACTTTAATGCAGGCTTCGACTTTTTAGGCGATACAGAAGCAGAGTATTCAATAGATTACTGCGAGACAGATAATAGAATTGACGGAACAAAAATTCTTGTAGAAAACGGAGAAGACATCATTATTCTCCAGTACGATCCGTTGGATGATAATATGCCTTCATTTCTTGCCGACACTGAGAAGATAGCATATTTCATAATGAAGAAAGAAGATTTGAAGAAACTAGATTTCTCAAAAGTTAATTTCACTATTAAATAAAAAAGCGAGGCGTTGCCTCGCTTTTTTCACTTTATCTCTGCTATTGTAACTCCGTTTTCGCCTTCGCCGAATGTTCCAAGGCGGAAGGTACGTATTCTAGGATCAGATTTAAGATACTGAGTTATTCCTGCCCTTAATGCACCTGTACCTTTACCATGAATAATTGTACATTCAGTAAGACCCGAAAGGAGCAAATCATCAAGGAAACGATCAAGCACAAGTATTGCTTCATCTACCATAAGTCCTCTTAAATCGCAACGATTTGAAACTTGCATTGATGAGCGGCTTTCACCGCTTACTCTGCCTGTAGAAACCTTCTTTTTTGGTTCTTCTTTCTTAGGTTTATCTACAAGGCGGAGAGTTTCTTCTTTAACTCTCATTTTGAGCATACCTGCAGTTATTTCCACATTGCCCTTTTTATCTTTTAGTGCAGAAACTGTTGCATTTTTACCTATTGTTTTACAGAAAACTGTATCTCCAACCTGAAGCTCACGAGGAAGAGTATAGTCATCGTCATCATCCATTGAATCAAACACAGGATTCACTGCACTGTTTATAGAATTAAGGTGAGAGTTAACCGCACTTTTAGCTTTTCTTGCAAGGTCTGCAGCATTCTGGGTTTTCTTCGCTTCTTTCTTAAGCTTTTCAACTTCATTTAAGAGAGCGTTAGCTTCACGTTTGGCATGCTCAACTATTCTGAGCGCCTCGCCCCTTGCATTTTCGATTTCCTTTTCTCTTCTCTGCTCCGCTTCTTTTAAAACAAGAGCTGCTCTTTCTCTGTCTGCCTTAGCCGCGTCTTTCACCTGACTTGCTTTAGAGCGTTCAGCTTCCATTTCAAGTCGGCTTTTTTCAAGGCTATCAACAACATCTTCGAAACGGATGTTTTCGGAAGACACGAGCTCTGTAGCACGGTCTATAATATCCTTCTCAATACCCAGTCTTTCAGATATAGCGAAGGCATTAGACCTACCTGGGATACCTATAAGAAGTCTGTAAGTAGGCTTTAAACTGTTAACGTCAAATTCGCAAGAGCCGTTTTCAACCCTATTTGTTTCAAGGGCGTATGCCTTTAACTCCGCATAATGGGTTGTGGCGGCTATTTTTGCGCCTTGGGTATGAAGTCTTTCAAGTATTGCCATTGCAAGAGCGGCGCCTTCAACAGGGTCAGTACCCGCGCCTAACTCATCTATTAATACAAGGGAACTTTGGTCTGCAATTTTAAGAATATTTACGATATTTACCATGTGAGATGAGAAGGTAGAAAGAGATTGCTCGATACTCTGCTCATCACCTATATCGACAAGAATATTGCTATAAACTGATACCTTACTTTCGTCTGCAACAGGGATAAAAAGACCTATTGATGCCATTGCAGATAAAAGACCTATGGTTTTAATTGCAACTGTTTTACCGCCTGTGTTAGGGCCGGTAATAACAAGAGTATCAAAATCCGAACCGAGACGGATATCTGTTGCAACAACAGCTTTAGGGTCTATAAGCGGATGGCGTGCCTTTCTTAAATCGGTTACGCCTTTATCATTGAGAACAGGAACACTGGCTTTCATCTGGTATGCAAGGTGGGCCTTTGCAAAAATAACATTAATTTCTACCGCATTCTCGTAGCTACCCTTTATTTCATGGAGAAAGTTACCTGCTTCAACTGAAAGCTCATAGAGTATACGCTCGATTTCCTGCGCCTCTTTGCCCTTCAGAACTTTAATATCATTATTGGCTTCCACAACGCCTGCAGGCTCAATGAACACCGTAGCACCTGTAGAGGAAGTATCATGCACAAGACCTGAAACAGAGTTTCTGTGCTCATTCTTTACAGGCACAACATATCTGCCGTTTCGCTGAGTAACAATAGCATCCTGAAGCATTCCGCGATAGGACTGTGAGCGTATAAGCTTTTCAAGCTGTTCGCGGACACTATTTTCTTTGTTTTTTATCTGCCTTCTTATCGATGCAAGTTCAGGCGAAGCATTATCGCTCATTTCATCTTCCGAAAGAATAGCAGAAAAAATCTTTTCTTCAAGATATTTATTCGGCATAAGACCATTAAAATAAATATCAATATTTTTTTCATCTTGCCCTGAATTCTGACGCCATTCACAAATTGCCCTTACAGCTCGTACAGTTGAGCCTATATCCAGAAGCTCCTTCATTGAAAGAACGCCACCTGCATTAGCACGTGAAAGAGCATTTGTAACATTTTTTAGTCCTCCAAAAGATGGACCGCCATGTTTAGCAAGCATAAGATAGGCATCTTCGGTCATATCAATAAGTTTCTGCGCTTTCCCTAGCTCTTTTTCAGGACGCAGAGAAAGGATGCTTTCCTTGGCATCATCGTTACAACCTCTTGAGGAAAGCATCAGTAATATTTTATCAAATTCAATTGCTTTTAAATGTCTGTTCAAATCTTTCATTTTATGTACCACTAATTATAGTCTTATAGAAATCAAGTGTAGAAAATTTCCGTTCCGTTTTATGAAGCAGATACATTTCGCTTATTTCACAGAATCTTTTTAACGCTTCGTCAGAAAGAGTAAAAGAAAAAATCTTTTCAAAATCGGAAAGAGAAACATATCGCATTGCCTGAATAATACAAGAACTGATGCAGAAGCCCTGACCTGAGGAAATACACTTATCACAGTATATCTTCCCGCTTTCAGCTGAAAAGTACATATACTCCGACTCATACTCACCGCATTTATCACAAGCCAAAAGTGCGGGCATATATCCGCTTAATGACATAAGCCTGAACTCTACAACTGCTTTTATAAAATCAGGTGATTTCTTATCGCTTTTCAAAAGCCACAAGGCATTAAGGAAAAGTCTTAATATTTCTGAAGATTCGTAATCTTCTTCGCAGAACTCATTAGCAAGCTGACAAAAATATTGGGCAAGAGCCATTTTCTCCACATCCTGCCTAAGTTCAAAGAAAACCTCTTTAACTAGAGCATCTTCAACAGAATATGCATCCTTAGTTTTTACAAAAGTGAAATCGCCATAGGCCAAAAGAGAGGTAGCCGCAAGCTTTTTACTTTTTGTTTTCTTGGCACCCCTTGAAAATGCACGCACCAGACCGTACTCTGAAGTTAGTACAGTTATTAATCTGTCTGCCTCACCGATACTCTGCTCCCGTATCACAAGGCCTGATGCCGTTATTTTCGTCAAACTTTTCCAACTCCGTTTTTTCTGTGGAATTCACACATCTGCGATAGAGCAGGTAATCACTCACCCTACCATTTTCACAGAAGTTTTCCCATAATTCATTTTTATCCATAAAACCACTCCCACAGAAAGTTACATTACTATTCTATTCAAAGAAAGTGGTTTATATAAAAGTTAAATTAATCCAAACCGAAATTATGAATTAAACCTTCACGATTTCGCCAATCTTCCTTAACCTTTACCCAACATTGAAGATTGACTTTACATTCAAAGAAATTTTCAAGCTCGCAACGGGCGTTTGTTGAAATTTCTTTAAGCATTGCGCCTTTTTTACCGATAACAATGCCCTTATGACTTTCTCTTTCGCAATAAATAATTGCTTCAATATCAAGAATAGACTTATCGTCTCGCTCGCGCATTTTTTCAATAGAAACAGCAATACCGTGAGGAATTTCTTCATTAAGACGATGAAGAAGCTTTTCTCTTATCATTTCTGCTGCCAAAACGCGCTCAGGCTGGTCTGTTAAAGTATCTTCCGGGAAGAAGAATTCTGAGGGTGCGGCAAGATTAACAAGCTCTTGCTTCAACTCATCCATTCCGTCCCCATTTTTAGCAGAAACAGGCACTACTGCATCAAAATCAAGAAGCTTCGTAAGTTCTAGAATTCTTGTCATAAGCTCCTGTTTATCAGAAACCATATCAATTTTGTTAATTGCCAGCACAACAGGTATTTTTTCACTTTTAAGTTTTTCTAAAAGTTCTATTTCTGTTGGTCTTATTTCTCCTCTGCTCTCTGTAACAAAAAGGCAGGAATCAACACCACCGATACTGTCATCTACAGCCTTTATCATTTTTTCGCCTAACTTTGTTTTAGGTTTATGAAAGCCCGGTGTGTCAGTAAATACAAGTTGAACGTTATCTTCTGTAAGCACACCCATAATTTTTGTGCGCGTGGTCTGTGGCCTTGATGACACAATTGCCACTTTCTGACCTAAAAGCTTATTAAGAATTGATGATTTACCTACATTAGGTCTGCCTACAATGGCGATAAACGCTGTTTTTTTATCTGTCATTATTTATTTCCTTTTTTCTGAAAGTATTTCTTTTTCATTTTTCTTATAAATTTGTTATTCACTTTGAAAATAAACAAAAATGCTACAACAAAACTAAAAAGAAGAGATATAAGATACATGGGATTTTTCGCATAGTGATTAAAAAGAAGGCGGAAAGCCTCAGGCTGCCACAAAAGCACAAGACCTACAAATACTGACGCAATCGCAAACACAAGCACAGCACCTGCTGCAACATCCTTGGAAATTTTTATTGTGTGAATTGTTTCGCGGGTAACTGAATCGTCAGCTTTTTCAATACCGCTGTTTATCATTTCTCCACCTATAACAATGGCGGCAGCAAGAATAAGAATTGCATACTCAACCCTTGTAAGCACAAAAAAATCGTATCTGAAGAGGAAATATGCCATATATGCAAAGCAAGTAAGGTGGATCCTGAAATTGCGCTCATTGAAAAGCATCCATCCAAACCCC
>CAJGCL010000030.1 GCA_904501675.1 Clostridiaceae bacterium | reverse complement strand
TTCTGCTCGCCTGTTGTGAACTCAAACTCATATGTGCTGAAATGATCAGTTACGAAGGTCATATTCATACCATTCTGCTCACTTGGAAGTAATGTTCTTGTGCCGTCATCGTTCACACGATAAACGCTTGCAGTTGCATCTTCAGGAATATCGGTTTCGAACACCTCATCAAGCTGAACTGAGATTTCAATCTCACCTTCCGGCTGATGCTTGTCGCCATTTTCGTCTACATAATCAAGCTCATATGTTGCTGTGTTGTAGCTTGCATCTGCCATCTGGTATGTTGCCATTCCCTCCAGTCTGAGTGCTTTTGAGTCTTTAATACCGCAAACTGTACATCTTGAACCTGCATTTTCAATAGCATTCTGATTATTGGATGCGGTAATTACTTCCCAACTATGCTCACAAGGAGCAATTTCTTCAGTATAGGTATCACCACACTCGCAGGTATAGGTAAGTGTGCCACCCTCTGTGCAAAGTTCAAAATTCTTAGTTACACCGTATTTATGGTAGTGTGCATCATAAATAGCTGTAATTGTAAGATTTTCTGAAGGCATTGTTTCGGGTATCACCTTATCCCAGCCAACAAATGCTCCGCCGATTGAATTGTTACCTACCTCAGGTACTGCTATGAAATCACCAACTGCGTATTTAACCTCGGTAATTTCACCGTCAATATTCCAGGAGATTTTGTATTCATTTTTAAGAAGCTCTGCATCAAATACTCTTACCTCATTGTTAAGAGTAAGGTTTGCAGGAACCTTCCAGCCAATGAAGTTGTAGTCGGTACCAAAGCTTGTTGCAGGAGCAACTACCTTTGTTGTAGATGAAAGTCTGTTGATTGCATAAGGAATATTATTGATATTAAATACAGCTATACCACTTGTACCGCCAATATCTACACTATTTGGTGCAAATACTGCCTCATAGCCCTCACCATTTTCAAGAATAACGCCACTCTCGAAGGTACCTACCTGATATGTGCCACTCTTAAGAGTATTGCCATTTGCAGTTGCGCGGAATGTGAAATCAATTACATACTCATCACCCTCCGCCCAAGGCTCAACACCACTGATTATAATGATTGTTGTTCCATCTGCATTACGAGTAATTGTTATCTGCTCGTTCTTTACCCCAAGAGCTTCTATTGCATTCTTGCGGATTGCATCCTCCTGCACACTTGTGAGAGTAAAATACTTTGTAAGTGTGTATTTGAGTGTAGCATTTGTGAATCTACCTGTGTGAGTTGTTGTTTCTTCTACAATAGATGTAAATACATCTGAAAGGCTATCTACATCGCTGACATCAAGGTAATAACCATTTGTGTTTTCAGTTGTTTCCTTTGATGTCTTCTTCATCACAACTTCTTCGTTGTAGTTTGAAGAAACATAATTCATAAAGTTATTAACTGCTCTGTTTGCAGAGGTTGTTCTGTCAAATACACCCACGCTATAAACAGTTGCATCGTATGTATTTTTAAGCTGATATGCATTCTGAATAGCAACGTTTGCAACACTGTATTCAAAGCTGCTGTAGCTTGTTGGAACACCATCTGTTAAGAATACAACCACCCTTTGTCTGCCGCCCTCTGCAGAGTTATTAGCAAAGATATTTGATGCCATTTCAAGACCAAGGTCTGCCTTTGTAGCACCCTCTGCATCAATATTATTAATTGCAGAACTGATTACGCTATTAAGTACACCTTCATCATTTACTGATACAAGTGCATTCTTGTAATCCGCATCTGTTATCTTGTTGTATTTAACAGTTTTTGATGTAAGGAGTTCTGTGTTACCATAATTGAGATTATCATTATTGCCTGATGCAAAGCCCACAACAGCAATTCTGTGGTCAACGGAATTGGCAATTGCATCTGCAAGTATTTCGTTACTAAAGCTTGAAACTGCATTCTTAAGAGCAAGCTTTCTGCCACCCTCTGCCATACTGCCGGATTGGTCAAGTACAAAGACAATATCAAGAGGAACTGCCTTTGTTGTGGTAGTAACAATAGTTTTGCTTTCTGCAGAAACGTTAAGATTAATCTCTACCTCACCTGTTGATGAGTAGTAATCTGCTTTATTACCTGCCGTTAAACCATCAATCTGCTCTGAAGGGATTGGGGTATACACAGCATTAACAGTGAAATTCTTGTTTCTTACTGTGAAATTCTCCCATTCACCGTTAAATTTATCCTTATGAGGCACTTCGGGAATTTCTATTTCTGTTGCATCCTCAGGAAAATCAACCGTTGCAACAACATCACCATCGGCCACAAAGGTTGCTGTGTATTTAAGTAGCTTCGGAAGCTCTGCCTCCTCTGTCATTTCACAGTTGTAGCACTTGTGAGCGCGAACACCAGCTGTATCCATGGTTGGTTGTGTTACAACATACCATTTGCCAAAGATATGCCCGCCAAACGGAATTTCTTCTACATCTGTTCTATCATCGCATCTTAAGCAATGGTGAGATTTGGAGCCTGTTGCAGAGCAGGTTGGCTCAACGTCTATTGTCCATTGGGTTGAATATTCGTGACCGTATGCTTTAATTTCATTATTTTCCACTATTGAGCAAAGCTCACAGTTTCTGCTCCTTGAACCCATTTCGGTACAGGTTGCTTCTTTTTCAACATTCCAAGCACCAAAGAAGTGACCTGTTGCTGATATTAATGTGATATCAATCTTATCGTCACAACGTGTACAATGGTGAGACTTAAGACCATTTTCAGTACATGTAGCAAGAGTATCAACAGTCCATATCTTGGAATAATCATGACCTAAAGCTGGTAATACTTCACTCTCTATAATATCACAGATTTCACAAGTTTTAACCATCTGACCATCCACAGTACAAGTAGGTTCTTTTACTACATTCCAACCGCCATAAATATGTGTACCGCCAGGAATAATAGTGATATACGATCTCTCATCACATCTGTTGCAATGTTTTGATTTCTCACCATCACTTGTACATGTTGCCGGAACATCAATTACGTACACATCAGAGAAATCATGTCCTAATGCAGGTACTTCAACGATTTCTCCTGCCTCACCGCATTTTGTACAATGATTTGCCTTATATCCGGGTTCTGTACATGTGGGAGCTATCTCTGTTATATAAACAGATGAATAACTATGTTCATATGCAAGAATCGCTACTGATTCAACATAATCACAATAAGCACAAGCCCTTTCTTTTAAACCATCTTTTTCACAGGATGCGGCAGAAACAATTTTCCATCCGTTAAAAGCATGTTTTGTTTTTTCAATTTCTTCCGTTTCAACGATATCACAATTTTCACAGGTTCTATAGTGAGAACCATATTCAGTACAAGTTGATTCTGTTGTTACTACCCATTCTGAATATGCGTGACCGGTTGAAGGAATAATTGTTTCATCAATTTTTGACTCACAATATTTGCAATGGTGTGACTTAGCGCCATCAGTTAAGCAAGTTGGTTCAATGTCAATTGTCCACTTATCACTATACGTATGTTCTAACATAGGTACAACAGTAACATTCTGAATTAAATCACATTTTATACAGTGATGTGATTTTGATCCATTTTCATAACATGTTGGCTCAACATCTATAGTCCATTCAATAGAAATATCGTGACCTGTTGGTACTATTTCTGTAACATCAGCAATAACCTCACAAGAAGTACAATGATGAGATTTAGAACCAGGTTCTGTACATGTTGGTTGTACATCAACAGTCCAATTTGATGAAAATCTGTGACCCAATTCCGGAATGTCAAGAGCGCGTTCATACTTACAGAACAAACAGATTTGTTTGATTCGTCCGGGTTCTGTACATGTCGGAATTACATCATATTCAACCTTTCCGTAATTATGACCTGTTGCAGCAATAGAGGTTATGTTACATTTTGTATCACAATCAATACAATGTTTTGATTTATAACCATCTTTCTTACATGTTGGTTTTTCATCAATTGTCCACGCTTCACTTAATGTATGACCGGTTGGTGGAGTAATAATATTTTCTTCATATTGACAGTTTCTACAGACAATTCGTGAATAACCATTATCTATACATGTCGGCATAGAATCTATTACAGGCTCATCAAAATCATGTTGCTTATCCACCAGAATGTAAGTATTACCGGGAGCGCTCTTTCCATTTTCTTCTGTTACAATGCGCACATCATATGAATAATACTCACCATCATCGACATCACTATCAATATATTGCTTACCAGTAACCGTTTCTAAATACTCGCCATTTTTATATATTTCGTATTTGGTTCCGGGCTGATCTGACGTCCACGATATTGTTACAGCACAATTCTCATTAACAGAAGATACCTGGGGCGGAAGGACATACCTGCAAAATACCTCATTGGATCTTTCACTATAAGAATAAGAATATGTTGTTTCTCCGGTTTCTGAATCTGTACTTGAAACAGTTTTTTTCAAGATTACAGAGTAATAATCATACATTGTGTATTTAAAAACAATGCCCAAAATCTTTTTTTCGGGTCTATGAGTATATGATGTACTCCTTGTATTGGTTATTTTTTTCCATTCGTCGCCTTCCATGCGACCATAAATATCATATGAATAAGTTGTTGAAGATGAATCAGTGCCTGCCGTACTATTCCAACTTAAGAATACTCCTTCCGCATCTGAATATGCACTTAAGGTTGGGGCAAAGTAGAATATTTTTGTAACAGCACTTGACAAAGCTGATTCGAAGCCATCCCGTTTGGCTGTAACTCTGTATGTATAATAACTACCGGACTTTAATCCTTCTAATTTATAAGAAGTATCTGTCACCTCAGCAATGAGTGTACGGTTGCCCAACCCCAAAAATCCGCATTTATAAACAGCATAGCTTGTTGCATATTCTACTCTATCCCATGATAGATTAACAACATTATTTTCCAAGGTTAAAGCTAGCTTAGTTGGTTTTTTTAGCGATACAGATTTCGAGCCGCTTGTAATAGTTCCTGTATAAGGTGCATTTGCTGTTACTCTGACGCTGATTGAATAACCCAGGTCATCTAAAGAAATTGAATAGTATTTTGAAGTTTCGCCAGCAATCGGGGTTCCGCCGCGAAGCCATTGATATGAAACATCTGTAAACTCAACTTCATTTACTGTAAGGCTTGTGTTAGCTGTTACGGTATTTCCCGGATATACTGTACCTGAAACAATTACACTTCCGGAAATTGCATACTCTGATTCACTGATTTTAGGAATAGCCTGAGTATCAACATAACCACATGCGGTACACGCACGCTTTTTTGTGCCTTCCTTTTCAATCGTTGCTTCTTCAACAATTTCCCACTCACCATATTCGTGATTTAAAGGTAAAATAGTTGTTATGTTAATCTTATTGTCACATATAGAACAATGTTGCGATTTTGAGCCCTCTGTGGAGCAAGTGGCTTCAACATCTATATACCAATCACTATAATTATGATTATAAGCGGGAATAACCTCATTAAAACACAATCCACATTCAAGACATGTTCTATGTCTTGCACCATCCTGGGTACAGGTAGCTTCACTCTCGTATACCCATTCCTCAAACTGATGTCCTTTGGCTTGTATTACTGTTGAACCGGATTTTTTTCCACAATTTATACAATGATGAGATTTCAATCCGAGAGTATCACAAGTTGCTTCTTCGTCAACAAACCACTCTTCCGAATAGGTGTGCATTTCTTTTTGAATCACCAAAATTTCCTGGTAACTACAATTATCATTTTCACATACTCTGTGTTTTGAACCTGAAGCTGTACATGTTGGGAAACTATCGATTATCCAATTAGAGAAAGAATGATTATTTGTGTCAATTTCTGTAATATCCAGCCTTGCATCACAATTAATACAATGGTGTGACTTAAAACCTTTCTGGGTACATGTCGGATATTCATCTATTGACCAATAGGGTGACGGATTATGCTCCAGAACAGGTATAATTTCTGTAATAATTTCCTGACAGTTATTACAACGTCTGTAACCAACACCTGACTCAACACAGGTAGGATTGGTCATAACAACCAATTCACCAAACTCATGAGGGAATGCTTCAACTGATTGATATTCACGATAAACACAAGCATCGTACTCATCGCTTTCGTTGACATGAGTGCAATATCTTACTAAGTCACCGGGATTGTTGCACTCTATCATATCTTCGTTTAGCCATTCGCCCATTTCATGACCATATGCAGGAATGATAATATCAGCAACAAGAAGACCGTTACAAACTGAGCAATACAAGCCCTTTAATCCATCAGTTGCACAAGTACCTTTTTCAATTATTTTGTAGCTTTGACAAGGAACATGGCCCTTTGAAGGTATAGTTCGCTCAGAAATCACGTCGCCACAAATGGTACAGGAAACTTTTTCGTATCCGTTGTTCCAACAAGTAGGCTCTTTAACCTCAACACAAGTTACGTGATGACAATCCTTACTATACCAACAGTTTTTCGAAGCATATACAATAAGGTCATCATATACAGATTTTGAGAAATTCTGATAATTATTAAGGTACTGACGGGTATAATAGAACTCCCATGTAAGACCACTTGCGATAATCTTACCATTACCATAGTTATACTCTACTAAAGTGGGGTTTCCGTTAGCATCAGACAAGATTATATTGCTCTCTTGCGGTAAGGTGGATTTATCAAACCATGTATGGCTACAATATGTACCAAGAAGTTTATCGTTATTTAAAGAAATTCCATCCGTTAAATCACCTTTAACAACACTTGAGGAATAATCCACAATATAATTCTTCATTGAATAGTAATTATTGGTTTTCACTCCTCCAGGCAAAGAATACGAAAGTTCTCCACCCTTCCAGCCGTCATCACAGGCGCCGTAAATTATTGTACCACCATTTTCTGCAAAATCGCATAAAGAATTATTTAAAGCAGCCAGTTTATTATAGGTTGCAGTTGTCTGATCATTAGCAATAACTATTACTTCATATTTGCTTAGGTCAACAGAATTAAATTTGCTTGTTGTTGTAATATCCCAGCCGTCAATATAACCTTCTTTAACCAATCTATTAAGAAGATTAGGGTTATTATCAACATTCCAAGGAATTACATCCTGAACCAAAAGCACGTGAGAGGCATCGCCATAATATTCACTGTCACATGAATATCCGCAAATTTCACATGTATATCTGATAATTCCCGGCTGACCATCTTGTGGAATATCAATTATTTCCGGAATGAATTGATGTGCTTTAGCAATTATTTCTGTATACAATTCACCACATTTACTGCACTTATACTCAATATAGCCATCTTCAGTACAAGTAGCTTTTACAAAATCAGATTCAACATACGAATGTTCGCTTTGTATTATCTGAGTTCTTTCATATCCGCAATATTGGCAACAGTATTTAATTTCGCCGTCTTCGTTACATGTTGCGTTAATTACATTTACTATTTTGAAAAGATGTTCTTTGCAGACTTTATTACCCCAGACAGCATATAGAACAACATCCGTATCCTTAATATCAACATAGGTATTATCATTAACAGTAAAGTCCGGTGTAATGGCATTTTTATCAAGGCTCCATCCACAGAACTCATAACCTGCTTTTGTAGGAATATTATTAAACATTACTGTTGCAACGGTGTTGTTACCATATGGTGTAATATCAATAGGAATATTATTGCTTCCGCCGTTTGAATCATAAGTTACCGAATTATAATGACAACCTACCGTTGTTGAAACGGTTTTTAATACATTTCCGTCATAATCCTTTATAATCGCAGTTACTACATATATTCCTTTGGGATAACCATCATCCAAATTAAAGTTAGCGGATATATTTGTTCCTGCTGCAGAGGCAACACCGCTCTTAAAGCAACTACCGTATTGATAATTACCACATGTTGCCTTAAACTCAATCTTTATACTTTTATTGTTTTTTGAAACAAACCATGTTGAGGCAGTTACACTACCAGATGAGTCAATATTGGCAGATATATTTGAATCAACTATAACATTTTTATCTTCAAAACCCTCTGTCCTTATCTGAATTGAAACATTACGTATATAAACTACCCATGATGTGAATCTGTTTCCATTTTTATCACTGATTTTAAACTCAAAATGGTAGATATGTCCAACTTCAAAAAGGTCCGGAGAAATAGACAATACAGTATTGTTCCACTGTTGATTCATACCTGATAAAACACCAACAACTGTACGAGAACCTGTATTTTCATCAACCAGATATATTTCGTCGTACTCTCCACCCTCTTCGTCAACATCAAATGCATTAACTGAAAGTGTTACATTTTCAGTAACAGCGTTGGAGATGTAGAAACCATATCCCATTCTGACCGGTGTATGGGGATTATTATTTAAAAATGGCATCCTGCTGAATATATCATATCCGCCATTATTGAAAGAAGCGGTATCTATGTTAGCGTCCGCATTTTCTGAGTATTTTTTTCCGGTTACTGTTTTTAATCCACTATTAAACAAGTTTATGGTTTCAGCCCCTGAAGAGGTTACACAAACATTATCGGGAAGGGCGGGCGCTATTATTGTGTCTTTAAACTCATAATCGCACAAAACACATCTGTGTTTTGTATAACCTGCTTCTAATTCTGTGGGTTTTACAACCTCACTTGTATACTCACAAGAACCTACAACACGAATAGCACTTTCCTCACATTTGTCAAACTTAAAGACTTTATTGTGAGTAGAGTTGTGGTTGGATTCATATTCAGGGGTAACGCTCTCAGTATTGTTAAACTCCGAATAAAACGCACTACCATCAAATGCCATTTCACCAATCTCCTCTAAAGAGTATGGCAATTCAATGTTTTCAACTGAAACCAATCCGGATAAAGAATAACTACCCAAATAAGTTATTCCCTCTCCAACAACTACCTTTCTTATTGAGGAAATTTCATTTACCCAAGGTACAGCTACATTTTCGTAATCGTACATTGAGCCTGTTCCCGTCAGGGTCAATACACCTTCAGAGATTTCCCAATGAATATTTGTTCCGCACTTGTCGTCATTTTCTGCAGCTTCTGCTCTGACCGCAAAAAGACCGCTGAAGTCAACCTCACTAAGCCCTACGTACATAGAGCCGAAGATGATTGTAATAGCGAGAAGGAATGATAAACTTCTTTTCAATGCTTTTTTCATAGTACAATCCCCTTAAGAAAATTTTACAAAAATAAAATTATACATGACATATTATAAAACTTTTTTTCAAACAAAACAATGTCATTATAACCAAAATGCAGCGGCAAAATCTGTAAAATATTATAGTTTGGTTGTATTTGACAAAGAATGAGGTAAATGTTAATATTATTGGCAGGTGATATTATGAAAAAAATGATTTTATTAGCGCTTCTAATTCTAACAATTTCTTGTTTTTGGAGTTGCACAGGTGGCAAAACTGACGATACTACAACCACTACTGCTGCCACAACAGAAAAAGCGCCTGAAAAATATGCAGACAGCAAATTCTTGGGCAAATGGTACAATGCATATTCACAAGATGATGTTGCAGATTTCGAGTTAAAAGCAAACGGAACTGCTATTTATAAGGGCGAAACCGAAGGCCAATGGACCGAAAACGGTGAAGAAATTGTAATCGAAATGAACATCGATGGCGAAACCCGTGAAATGAACGGCTATTTCGTAATTTCAGGTGATGGTTTCGTTGCAAGGGCTACCCCTGAAAACCAGCACTATCTTGATGATAACAAAGGCGAGCTTCAACTGGAGATTATGCTCACTGAAAACACTTGCATTGACTGCATAAAAAAATAATCCTCGTGTTATAAAGCATGAAAAGAGCAGGAATTGTACATTATGAAGTGTACTGCCCTGCTCTCATTTTTTATATCCCACTCTACGTTTAATACCAAAACAGTACACAGCCACCATTTGTGCTCATGTTTTCCACAATTTGTTTGAATCGGCTTAATGTGTCGTTTTTTTCAGGAATCCATTACTGGGGAAGGTCTACGCCTTGCTACGGACAGATTAAATGAGAAGAATTTCTATGCATTCAATCCAAGCTTTGATGGAAAGAATTTTAAGCCAAAGATGAAATGATTAAAATAAGTCCTCGTGTTATTACGGGGACTTTTTTACTCGTGCAAATTATTTGTAAAAGTATAAAAAATTTTTTAAAAAAATGGCGGTGGTTTGACCATTTATTATCTTCTTTCAAATTATTGAAACATTGAAAAATGTATGATATTATAGCAATAGTATATTTGAAAGTAGGAACTCTTTATGAATTACCTCAACTATGTAAACATTAAACAAGGCACACAATCTCTACACCGTTTCTCACAGGGAAATACATTACCACTTGTTCAGAGACCTTTTGGCTTTGCTGCATTCAGCTTGCAGACTGAAACATCAAGAGGAAGCTGGTATTATCATCCCGGCGACCGTTCGGTTGAAGGTATTCGACTCACACGTCAACCAAGCCCATGGATAAGCGACCACAGTGCATTTACAATGATGCCTCAGATTGAGAAGCCATTTGTTGATTTTGAAGATTGCTGGTCAGGCTATGACCCTGAAAAAGCAATTCTACAGCCTCACTACCTTAAATGTTATCTCAAACGTCCTTTCTGTGATTTTGAGCTAACACCTACCGAATACGGTGCTTGTATAAAGCTCAGTTTCAAAAAGGATTTTGACCGTTATCTTTCAGTTTTACCGGTTAAATATAACTGCGAATATGAGTACGACAAGGACAACAATCGTCTTTACTGTTGGACTGACTGCAACCGCGGTAGAAACAGCCATGACAAAGGTACTCTTAAAGGTTACTATGTTTTCCAGTTTGATGCAGATTCTGTTGATGCTGACAAAATTCTTGTAGGCAACAGAGACACCTGTGATACAGAACATAGTCTTCATACCGAGGGCGAAGGCACAGGTATACATATAGCTCTTAAGAAAAAGAATGTTACGTTTACAGTTGCAACATCTTTCATAAGCTATGAACAGGCATTGAGAAATCTCCGGCATGATTCCGTATACGGAAGCTTTGACGAACTTAAAGATGAAAACGAACGCATCTGGAATGAGTATCTCAGTAAAATTGAGATTGATGCTGATGAAGATACAATGAAAACATTCTACAGCTGCATGTATCGTACATTCCTCTACCCTCACAAGGCTTATGAGCCTGACGAAAACGGTAACCCTATTCACTATTCACCAAGCGCTGACAAGGTTCTTCCTGGTGTGCGTTATACTGATAACGGTTTCTGGGATACATACCGTACAAACTATCCTTTCTACGCGATTGTAACAAAGGATATTCTCCCTGAAATCATAGAGGGTTATATTCAGGATTATAAGGATGGCGGTTGGCTTCCTCGCTGGACTGCAGGCGATGCGCAAAACTGTATGCCAAGCACTGCTATTGACGCAGTTATAGCAGATGTTGCTACAAGAAACCTTATTTCAAGAGATTTACTCCAGACCGCATTTGAAGGCATGGAACACCACGCAAACAAATCCTCAACAGTTCCTGCTTACGGCAGAGAAGGTTGCGAGGAATATCTCGAACTGGGTTATGTTCCTTATGATAAATATAGCGAAAGCGTGAACCTTACTCTTGATGCAGCATATTTTGATGACTGTATTGCAACTGTTGCAGGCATTCTTGGATACGAAGATAAAAAAGAGAGATATCTTAAACGCTCAAAAAATTATGTAAATATCTTTGATAAAGAAACGGGCTTTATGAGACCTCGCGATACACAAGGTATTTTCGACCCTGACTTCGATCCCATTTCATGGGGCAGACATTATACAGAAGCTTCTGCATGGCAGACAAGCTTTGCCGTTCAACACGATATTGACGGCCTTGCGGAGCTTTACGGTGGCAAGGAAGGTCTTATAAAGAAGCTTGACGAATTCTTTGCTGAGCCTGCAGAGTACAGAGTTGGCGGATACAACTATGAAATTCACGAAATGACTGAAATGGCGGCTTGTGATTGGGGTCAATGCGCAATCTCCAACCAGCCAAGCTTCCATATTCCGTTTATTTACACATATCTTGGTCAGCCTGAAAAAACCGAGTATTGGCTTAAAAAGATTTGTGCAGAAGGCTTTTCATGGAAGGATGACGGATTCCCCGGTGATGAAGACAACGGCTCAACTGCAGCCTGGTACATATTCAGCTGTCTTGGTATTTACCCAATTACTCCCGGCAAACCTATTTACACAAACAACAAGCCTATGGTTGATAACATCCGTATTCTTGGCAAAAAGGTTGATTTTACTAAATATGGTAATATGATCTCATACGAAGATATAATGAAAGAAATTGAAGAATAAGAGGTAAATTTTATGCATAAAAAATTAGCGCTTACTCCACCTATGGGTTGGAACAGCTGGGACTGCTACGGTGCCGCTGTAAACGAAGAACAATTACTTGCTAACGCTGATTATATGGCAAAGCACCTTAAAGACTACGGTTGGGAATATGTTGTTTGCGATATTCAATGGTCCGAGCCTACTGCAAACAGCTTTTACTACAACTACTTTGCTCCACTTTGTATGGATGAATATTCACGTCTTATTCCATCAGTCGAACGTTTTCCATCTTCCGCAGACGGAAAAGGCTTTAAGCCTATTGCAGATTACATACACTCCCTTGGTCTTAAATTCGGCATCCACATAATGAGAGGTATTCCGCGGCAAGCAGCTCACCAGAACACTAAAATCAAGTGTGAAGGCGTTACTGCGAGAGATATTGCGCATCCTTCTAATATTTGCAAATGGAATCCCGATATGTACGGTCTTCAAACTGATAAAAAAGGTGCACAGGAATATTACGATTCAATATTTGAGCTTTATGCTTCATGGGGTGTTGACTACATCAAGTGCGACGATATTGCTAACACAGAGATGTTCCCCGATAACCCTTATTCTGCTAGAAAAGAAATAGAAATGTTAAGAAAAGCTATCGACAAATGCGGTAGAGATATGGTTCTCAGCCTTTCTCCCGGCCCTGCACCTGTTTGGGAACACGAACACCTTGCGGCTAACGCAAACATGTGGCGTATGACAGGTGATTTTTGGGATGAGTGGAGCAGGCTCCACGCTATGTTTGAGCGTTGCTACGCTTGGCAGGAATATGTTCAGCCTGGTGCATGGCCTGATTGCGATATGCTCCCTCTCGGCAGAATTCAGATTACAGAAGAGCTTCCGCAATATAGAGACCGTTACACTCGCTTTACCCACGATGAACAGATAACAATGATGACTCTTTGGGGCATATTCCGTTCCCCTCTCATGATGGGTGGAGAAATGCGTGATAACGACGAGTTCACCCTATCACTTCTTCAGAACAGAGAGCTTATTGATATGCTTAAAAACTCAAGCGGTGCAAGGCAGTTCAAACGCGAAGAGGTTGACGGCAAGGGTGAAATCATATGGACATCTACAGGTGAAAGCTGTAAATATGTTGCACTTTTCAACACAGATGACAAGGAAAGAGAAATCAGCTTTGATATTACAGATATTTCAATCGGTGGTATTAAATACAGCGTTTGGGATATGTGGAAGCACGAAGAGCACACAGTAACTGATAGTAAATTCTCTGCAAAGGTTAACTCCCACGGAGCAAGACTTTTCAAGATTACTGTGAAATAAAATTTTATAAATACTAAAATACCGAACACCTTTGTTTTTAGGTGTTCGGCATTTTTTATTCATCAACAAATTGTATTTCGCTTATTCCCTGCAGTAAATTCCGATTGCTCTGATGATAAAACCAGCTGTACCAGCAACATACTTATCAATGTTATTTCTGAAGCGCTCATCTGGAAACATACATCTAACCGAGACCTGCTAAAATCTCGTTTATACAAACATAATAATTCTCTGTTATATGGTTCTGCAGTTTTTTACAAGGCTCTGTGCTTCGATAGAATCAGGCGCTTCGTCTTTTTTCACACACAAATCAAACTCTGAAAGAATTTCGTTCATTCCCTCAGAAATATTATTCCACTTATCAGCAGAATAAGCCTTCGTTTTTTCCTGGTACTCTTTGTAAGCCTCGGTGGCAACCCACTTTTCTTGTGCTTTCTTCTTGTTCTTTTCAAAACTACTCATTCTTATTCCCCTCAATATAAACCATTCATTATCTGACAGATAAAACACAAAACCAATATGCAAACAGAAACCGCTATTATCAATTTGATTATACCATTGTACTAACAAAAAACAACACTCCACAATGACAGGTTAAATCTATCATCGTGGAGCTTTGATATATTCTTTTGTTATATTTATACAATACGTTAATTAATCCTTACAACAATGTCACTTTCAGGATAGCAGCAGCAAGGGTGTATGAAATTGAACTGCATATCTGCTATACGGCGCTTATCTTCATCCTCAGGAATATAAACCTTACCGCTTACAAGCTTACTTCTGCAGAAGCCACATTCACCTGTGTGGCATCTTGCAGGAACAACAATACCTGCTCTTTCGAATGCACAAAGAACTGTTTCATTGCTGCTTGCTTTGATAACAGATTCATCACCGCGATTGATAACTGTGATACTATACTGCTTTGGCTCCTCTTCAGCCTTTTTACCGGAGGAAAACACTTCAAAACGAATATATTTTCTTTCCTTTTGAAGCTTAGGAAGCTCTGTGTCAAGGAATTTATACAAACCACCCGGACCGCAAACAAAAATGCTGTAATCCTCATCAGGAGCATATTTTTTTATAATATCAGCACCAACAAAGCCCTTTTCATAGCCTTCCTCATCGCTGTGGCTCAAAACATAAACCACATTGATTTTATCGTTTTTCTCTGAAAGCTGGTCAAGCTCTGCTTTGAAAAGAATTTCATCTGATGTTCTGCAGCCATAGAGCAAGGTAAGAGTACAGTCCTCATCACCCTGGTCAATAGCTCTTGCAATTGAAAGGAACGGAGTAATACCGCTACCGCCTGCAATACCTACAATGTTTTTAGCATCTCTTAAGGGGTTATATATGAGATTCCCTTCAGGTGCATAAGCGGTAACCTTATCGCCTACGCTCCAGTTATCAAGAATATAATCGGAAACAAAGCCGTCATTGATACGCTTAACTGTTATCTGATATTCACCTTTTAATGCACTTGCAGGTGATGATGCTATTGAATAGGAACGAGTAACAACGGAACTGCCTATTTCAAGCTTGAAGGTAAGATACTGACCAGCTTTAAAATATGCAAGAGGAGCATCCTCGCTCATAAAATAATAGCTTTTTGCAATATCAGCATGCTCTTCAATTCTGCTGATTACGAGCTTTTGCTCTTTAGGGTGAATACTTTTAGCAACCTTATTTACACCGAAATCATCTGTACGTGTTGGTAAAACTGCCTGTGAACTGTTAATAAACTGATTTCTTTCTGTTAAAAACTTTACTGTGTTAACGCTGTCTTTAAAGGTACCGTTTACAGAGAATTTTTTCTTACTCATTTACTTTGCCTCCTTTTCCATAGCGAGTATCGCAGCCTTTGCCGCCATATCACCTGTTGTGTAGCTTGGTGAATATCCCATATGCCTTGTGGTGTAACCACCGGCAAAGTAAAGTCCCTGTATTCTTTTATCTATCATATCAAAAACAATTCTTTTAACGATGCCGTCTTCCTTGGTTGCCTCGTATCCATAAATTGTGCCAGCAGGAGCATCTGTATAACGAGCATAGGTCATAGGTGTTGCAATTTCAATTTCTTCTATGTAATCCTTGATTTTAACACCTGTTGCTTTTTCGAAATTATCAATCATTTTTTCTGCAAAGGAGTTTTTTGTTTTGTGGTAATCCTCAACAGAAACCTTGCTCCATTCATCACCTGCAAAAATAGATGTCATATAGAGAATGCTTGTCCCCTCAGGTGAGCAGTCATCAAAGGCTTTGTTAAGGCAAACAGTTGCCTGAACATCGTTAGTTTCAATTTTTTTGCTCAGCTCATAGCACTTTCTGTTATCGTTAGTGGGGTAAATGAAATAGGTATGATTATTAAGACCTATTTCATCTGCAGAACGATTAAGACCCAAGAATACCGCAAAGCCCTTTGCACCCAAGGTTTTTGCATTAACCTCTTTCTTAAGCTTTTCAGGAATTTCTTTTTCATCTATAAGCTTTGTGAAAGCGTTATATGGTGAAGCATTGCAAATAACAGCCTTGGCATTTATCCGTGTGCCGTCGTCAAGCTCAACACCTGTTGCTACACCGTTTTTAACAATAATTCTCTTAACACTCGTATTAAACCAAGCTTCGCCACAACTTTCGGTAAAGGCTTCAAGCAAGGCTGTGCTTATCTGATGGCTTCTGCCTCTCGGAATAACTGCACCGTCAATAATATATGAATGAAGCATTGTAAAATAGTGAATAACATTAAGCTCATCTGTAGGCTGACCAAGGTAACACCAATAACCGTTAAGTATATCTCGTGTTTTCTGACTTGCACCCATTGATTTGAGCACCTCATCAACAGAGTAGTTTGCAACCTTAAGAAAATCTGTGTGTTCAGAAAAAATCTCTTTTATCATAGATGGCTTGAAATCTTCAATATTGCTTACGAAATCCAAGGTTTTTTCAATACTCTCGATAAGGTCAAAAACCTTTATAACCACAGCTGATGAGCCGGGGTCATATTCCTCAAGCTTATTTATAAAAGCCTGCTTACCCAAAGGCATTAAATAGTCACACTTTTCATTTTCATCTAATGTGATTAACCTATATGCTTCATCAAGTGAAACCCACTCTATTTTATCGGCTGCACCAACCTCCTGAAAGATTTTCAAAAGCGGTGATTTTCCGGTAATAGAGCCGATACCGCAAAGTTCGTGAAGGGAAGCTTCAAATTCAAACCTACCTCTTATAAAGCTTGTAGCAAAACCGCCAGGAAGATTATGACGCTCAATGAGCAATGTTTTTTTACCTTCCTTGGCAAGACGTGCAGCTGCCACAAGACCACCATTACCTGCGCCAATAACAACTGCATCATAGTTTTTCACCATTTTTATTCACTTCTTTCATAGTAATGCTTGAATATATTGATTATACCACTCGTGAGATAAAAATCAACTGTTTTGACCTTGTTTTTGAATATAACCGATGATATAATCAATGTGTTAAATACCACGAGTTTCTTAAAAGGTGGAATTATTTTGAAAATCAGATTAATTGACTCACCAAAGGTTGTTATGACAAATACAGAGAGCCACCACGCTTACTTTGCATGGCCTACTATTGCAAAACTTCAGAATGGTAAAATATGCGTTGGGGCTTCAGGCTACAGAGTGGAGCACATTTGCCCCTTTGGTAAGGGTGTTTTAGCATTTAGTGATGATAACGGTGAAACCTACACAAAGCCTGTACCTGTTTTCGACACTGTGCTCGACGACAGAGACATGGGGCTTACTGTTTTTGGTGAAAGCGGCCTTATTGCAACATCATTTAATAACACCATTGAATTTCAAAGAGAGAATATGCCACAAACTCAGGAATGCTTTGATTACATAAACTCTGTTTCTGCCGAAGACGAAGCAGAGGCTCTCGGTGTGAATTTCAGAATAAGTATGGATTGTGGCGAGACCTTCGGAAAAATATATAAATCACCTATCTCATCACCTCACGGACCTACCGTACTTAACGATGGTACAATTTTATGGGTTGGCAGAATACAAGGTATACACAACCACATTGAAGCGCACACCATAGATACCGAAACAGGTGAAATGACCTTACGAGGTGATTTAGAGCTTTATAAATACGAAGAATTTAATGATATTCATTTCTACGAGCCTCACGCTATTCAACTCCCTGACGGAAAAATAATCTGCCACCTTCGTGCAGAAAACGAAGACGAAACCTTGTTCACCTTATACCAGACCATTTCCCTTGATAACGGTGCAACATGGAGCAAACCCAAACAGATTACAAGAGATGACAGCGGAGCTCCCGGACACTTATTCATGCATTCTTCAGGCACATTGATTTCAACTTTCTCTCACAGAAGCAAACCTTACGGCATATGGGCAATTTTCAGTACAGATGGCGGTCAAACCTGGAGTGATGAAAGTATTATATTCCACGGAAAAGATACTGACGATTTAGGCTATCCATCTACCATTGAATTAGAGAATGGCGATTTAATTACTGCATTCTATACAAGGGAAAATGACTATGTTCCTGCACTTATAATGCAACAAAAATGGTCAATAGAAAAATAAATAACGGCTTATAGTCTAAAAGCAAACAGATGGTTATACTTATCTTGTACAACCATCTGTTTGAATTATATTAGAATATATTCTGCTTCTGCCTGAGTTTCAAAGATTATTGTATCCCCTTTCCTATTAAAGGAAATCTCCGTATTATCTGCTTTATTAGTTACAGATTTCACATTTGAACACTCAACATTACAGATTCTACCTTTAAGGCTCTTTATTTCAAGAGATGTAACTCTTTCGTTTTTTAGTTCTGCTGAAACAAGAAACGCACCATCTGCGCGGAGATTTTTAAAGGATGCATCCGATTTTTTATTCCAACA